>NZ_LWBK01000008.1:0-107367 GCF_001614195.1 Bacillus sp. VT 712
CCCGTCCGCCGCTAACGTCATAGAAGCAAGCTTCTAATCAGTTCGCTCGACTTGCATGTATTAGGCACGCCGCCAGCGTTCATCCTGAGCCAGGATCAAACTCTCCGAAGAAATGTTTGACTTGCTCATAAAAGTTTAAAAAATTAACGTTGACGTTTGTCGCTTTGTTCAGTTTTCAAAGAACTCTTTTTTTATGTCGCTCAAAAGCGACCTCTATAATATAACAAGTTTTGAGCTTGTTGTCAACAACTTTTTAACACTTTAATTTAAGAGCTCGTTGCTGACTTTTTATATACTACCAGATTCTTTTTGATAATACAAGCTTTTCTATAAAAAAAAGGTTTTGACATTCCTGTCAAAACCTTTTGCCTATTTACTCATTTTCAGGTGATTCTTCACTGGTAACGTCTAGTTCTGAGTCGACTTCTTCGTCAAGCTCCTCATCTTCTTCAGATGTTTGAACTTTTGCTACAGTAGAAACAAACTCACTATCTCCTAAACGAATCACTTTAACGCCTTGAGTGTTCCTTCCCATTTGAGAAATTCCAGAGACAGACAGACGAATTAATACACCGCTGACTGTAATTACCATAATCTCCTCTCCAGATGTTACACACTTCAATGCGACTACATCACCATTTTTATCTGTAATATTACATGTCCTTAGACCTTTACCGCCTCGAGTCTGTATGCGGTATTCATTAGCTGGTGTTCTCTTACCATATCCATTCTTTGTAATAATTAAGATATCTGATTCTTCTTCAAGAATCTCCATCCCAATTACTTCATCTTCTGAATCAAGAGTAATTCCTTTTACACCAGTTGCTGTTCTCCCCATTGAACGGACATCATTCTCATTAAAGCGAATCAACATACCATTTTTAGTACCAATAACCATATCACGTTTACCATCTGTTAGTTTTACAGAGATTAACTCATCCTCTTCTCGTAAACTTAATGCAATTAAGCCACTATTACGGATGTTTTCAAAAGAAGATAATGGGGTACGTTTTGAAATACCTTGTTTTGTTGTAAAGAATAAATACCAGTCATCAACGAACTCATCAACTCGAATAATAGCATTGACCCATTCACCTTTATCTACTTCTAATAAGTTAATAATAGGGATCCCTTTAGCAGTTCTTCCGTACTCAGGAATTTCATATCCTTTTGTTTTGTATACTTTCCCTTTATTCGTAAAGAATAAAATTGTATCGTGTGTAGAAGTTGTTAAAAGATGTTCAACAAAATCATCTTCATTGGTATTCATTCCTTGAATACCACGCCCCCCACGCTTCTGACTCTTATAAGTAGATACAGGTAATCGTTTAATATATCCGTTATGTGTTAAGCTAATAACAATATCTTGTCGCGGAATAAGATCTTCATCTTCAATAACTTCAGAACCACCCGCTATAATTTCTGTACGACGCCCATCATTAAAGCGATCTTTAACTTCTATTAATTCCTCACGAATAATTTCCAAAACTTTTTCATTATCTGCTAGAATCGCTTTTAATTCAGCAATTAAAGCTAGTAAAGATTGATACTCAGCTTCAATTTTCTCACGCTCTAACCCAGTAAGCTTTTGCAAACGCATATCTAAAATAGCCTGTGCCTGCTTTTCACTTAGTGAGAATTGTGTCATTAATCCTTCTCTAGCGATATCGGTTGTCTGAGAAGCTCTAATTAATGCAATAACCGCATCGAGATTATCTAAAGCAATCTTTAAGCCTTCTAAAATATGAGCACGTGCTTCTGCTTTTCTTAACTCAAATTCAGTACGTCTGCGAATAACAACAACTTGATGGTCTAAGTAATACTGTAGACACTGTTTTAAGTTTAAAACCTTCGGCTGCCCTTCCACTAAAGCAAGCATATTAATACCAAAGCTTGTTTGTAAAGATGTTTGTTTATATAAGTTATTTAGTAAGACATTGGCATTTGCATCTCTTCGAACTTCGATTACAATACGCATACCAGAGCGATCTGATTCATCGCGTAAATCTGTAATACCTTCAATCTTTTTATCTCTAGCAAGTTCTGCAATCTTTTCAATCAACTTCGCTTTATTTACTTGATATGGAAGCTCATTAACGATAATCGTTTGTTTTCCATTTGATTGTTCTTCAATTTCTACTTTTGCACGAATAATAATAGAGCCTTTTCCTGTTTCATACGCTCTACGAATTCCACTAATACCTAAGATTTGACCTGCGGTTGGAAAGTCTGGGCCCGGTATGATTTCCATTAATTCTGGAATTGTAATATCTTGATTTTTACTAACAGCTAGTACACCATCAATAACTTCTCCGAGTTGATGGGGTGGAATATTTGTTGCCATACCTACCGCAATACCCGCTGAGCCGTTTACAAGTAAGTTAGGAAACCTAGCTGGTAGTACAACCGGCTCTCGCTCAGATCCATCATAGTTATCTTGATAATCAATCGTATCTTTGTTGATATCTCTTAATAACTCCATAGAGATTTTGGACATTCTTGCTTCTGTATAACGCATCGCTGCTGCTGAATCACCATCGATAGAACCAAAGTTACCATGACCATCTACAAGCATATTGCGATAGCTGAAGTCTTGAGCCATACGCACCATTGTTTCATAGACAGCTGAGTCACCATGAGGATGGTACTTACCTATAACTTCCCCTACGATACGAGCTGATTTTTTAAATGGTTTATCCGAAGTCATACCTAAGTCATTCATCGCATATAGAATACGACGATGAACAGGTTTTAAGCCGTCACGTACATCTGGAAGCGCACGTGAAACAATAACGCTCATTGCATAATCTAAAAACGAAGAACGCATTTCTTGGCTAATGTTTACTTCTTTAATTTGAGAGTTTGGTTTATCTGACATCGATAAGAACCTCCTTCACGAAGTTCAGTATAGTAGTTCACATATGTAAACGCAGGATAGAAATCCCTCTACCCTGCCATTTAACATTCTTTTTAATTCTAAAAAATATCTTGTTTAGATATCTAAATTCTTAACGTATTTTGCATTTTCTTCAATGAAGTTACGGCGTGGTTCAACCTTGTCCCCCATTAAAATTTCAAATGTTTCATCTGCTTCAATCGCATCCTGTAAGTTAACTTGTAGAAGCGTACGCGTATCTGGATCCATTGTTGTTTCCCACAGCTGCTCTGGATTCATCTCCCCTAGACCTTTATAACGCTGTAGGTTAGGTTTAGATCCTTCTGAGAACGTTGGCAGGAGCTCTTCTAGCTGTTTATCGTTATACGCATATTCTACGCGTTTCCCTTGTGAGATCTTATATAATGGCGGCTGTGCAATGTAAACATAACCGGACTCAATAATTTGTCTCATGTAGCGATAGAAGAATGTTAATAACAGCGTACGAATATGAGCTCCATCGACATCGGCATCTGTCATAATTACAAGTTTGTGATAACGTGCCTTAGAAATATCAAAATCTTCTCCAATACCTGTACCTAATGCCGTGATAATTGTACGAATCTCGTTATTAGATAAAATTTTATCTAGTCTTGCCTTTTCAACGTTAATAATTTTACCACGCAAAGGTAGGATAGCTTGGAAATGACGACTACGCCCTTGTTTAGCAGAACCACCTGCAGAATCACCCTCTACAATGTACAATTCACTGATGGAAGGATCCTTTGAAGAGCAATCTGCTAATTTACCAGGTAGATTTGAGATCTCCAATGCGCTTTTTCTTCTTGTTAATTCTCTTGCTTTTTTAGCTGCCATTCGAGCACGTGCTGCCATAACACCTTTTTCAACAATTTTCTTAGCTACCACTGGATTTTCTAGTAGGTAAGTTTCAAAGTGCTCTGCAAATACAGAATCAGTAATAGTTCTTGCTTCACTATTCCCTAATTTTGTTTTTGTTTGACCTTCAAATTGAGGGTCTGGATGTTTAATTGAAATGATTGCAGTAATTCCCTCACGTACATCTTCACCTGTAAGGTTTGTATCGCTATCTTTAAACACATTGTTCTTACGTGCATAATCATTAATAGCACGTGTTAAAGCTGTTTTAAAGCCGGCTTCATGTGTACCACCTTCATAGGTATGAATGTTATTTGCAAAAGAATACAGATTGCTTGTATAGCTATCATTGTATTGAATAGCAATCTCAACTGAAATACTGTCGCGATTTCCCTCAATATAGATTGGCTCTTCATGTACAACTTCTTTTGAACGATTTAAATGTTCAACATATGATTTAATACCACCTTCATAATGGTATTCACGCACTTTGTTTTCTTCACGTTTATCTTCAATCGTAATTTTAATTCCACGATTTAAGAAAGCCAATTCACGTAATCGGTTTGCCAATGTATCAAAATCATACTCTAACGTTTCGTTAAAAATTTCACCGTCTGGCTGAAAGTGGATAACTGTACCAGTTTTATCAGTTTCACCAGTTACTTCTAAATCTGCTACGGGAACACCTCGTTCAAATTTTTGATAATGTACTTTCCCGTCTCGGTGTACATTTACTTCTAGGTAAGTGGAAAGCGCATTTACAACAGATGCTCCTACACCGTGTAGACCACCTGAAACTTTATATCCGCCACCGCCAAATTTACCGCCAGCGTGAAGAACGGTTAAGATAACTTCAACAGCAGGTCGTCCCATTTTTTCATGCATACCAACAGGAATTCCACGCCCATTATCTTTAACTGTGATGCTATTATCTTTCTCAATTATGACATTGATTTCATCACAATAACCAGCTAACGCTTCATCGATACTATTATCAACAATTTCCCATACGAGGTGGTGTAAACCCTTAGCACTCGTAGAGCCGATATACATTCCCGGACGTTTTCGTACTGCTTCTAATCCTTCTAACACTTGTATTTGGTCAGCATCATATGATTGCTTTTCTTTTTGTTCCATTGCCAAATGTATCACCTACACTTTTCATTAACAGCGAACTGTTTATAATTGTATTCTTTTTAACGTATCTTAAATAATTGAATGGAAACCACTTAGGAGCTTCAGACAAGCAAAACTCATCTTTCGTATTTTTGAGGGTAAGCTTTAAAACATTAGACTTAAAACTATAATGATATCATACTTTGTTAAAATTAACGTTGAAAAGCTATCAGTATGAAAAAACTATTTAATTTTTTGTATGACCCCAGCCTCTACCTCAAACGTAGCGGCTTTGTCTAAAGTTTCATGATGAATTCCTTCAATACTGGTGGTTGTCACAAATGTTTGAACCTTTCCCTGTATCGTGTTTAACAAGTGAGACTGACGGAAATCATCAAGCTCAGATAAAACATCGTCTAGTAATAAAATGGGATACTCGCCAATCTCTTGATTAATTAGCTCAATCTCCGCCAATTTTAAAGACAAAGCCGTTGTACGCTGTTGCCCTTGGGACCCAAAGGTTTGAACATCTTTTTCATTGACGTAAAATAGCAGGTCATCTCGGTGAGGACCAATTAAGGTAACGCCTCTATCAATTTCTCTACTCTTTATTTTATCAAATTTTTCATGATATGCTTCTATCATTTTCGACAAATCTGCATCTTCTGATACATCAATCGAATTTTTATACTCGATACGCAGATTTTCAAGCCCTCTGCTAATGCCAAAATGAATGGGTTCTGCCCATTTTTGCAAAAGCTGCAAAAATTCAAATCGCTTTTTTAAAATACAAGCTGCTACTTCTGTAAGCTGAGCAGTTAAGATATCAAGCAAAGATAGGTCAGATTGCTTTCGTGTTTGAAGTTGTTTTAAATATTGATTCCTGTGCTGTAAAACTTTTTGATATTTGCTTAAGTCATGCATGTATACAGGGGAAACTTGTCCAATCTCCATATCAATAAACCTTCTCCGCACTTGGGGACTACCCTTCACCAGGTTCAAATCCTCAGGAGCAAACATAACCGTATTCATAGCACCAATGTATTGACTTAACTTTTGTTGCTCAATGTAATTATATTTTGCTTTTTTACCTTTTGTTGAAATGATTAAATCCAACGTCACAGGACCGCGCTCTTTTTCTACAACACCAGAAATCTTTGCAAATTCACTTTCCCATTTGATCAATTCTTTATCGTTGGAGGTACGATGTGACTTTGCCATTGATAAAACAAAGATTGATTCCATAATGTTTGTTTTCCCTTGCGCATTTTCTCCTAGAATGACATTTACTTTGTTTTCAAAAGCAACCGTTGTTTTTTCATAATTACGATAGTTTGTTAACGCAAGTTCTTTAATGTACAAACCATTCACCAACTCTTAAGATATAATGATAAACTCACCCATATCTGGGATTATTACTTCATCGCCTGGATATAGCTTTCGACCACGGCGTTCCTCTAACTCACCGTTCACATAAACTTCATGCTCACTTAAAAACCATTTCACCATTCCACCAGTCTGAATAACATCAGCTAGTTTTAAAAACTGACCTAATGTAATATGTTCCGTTGAAATCTGAATTTCTGTTGTCATCATATTCCGCTCACTTCCCTAATTATTTTATCTATTATTATTCTACTAAATAATTGTCCTTGAGAAAAGAAAGCTACTAGAAACAACCTAGTAGCTTTCAACATCAATATGTTCTAACCGGCAGAATTAGCTGTAGCATTGAGTCATTCTCTAATGTTCGAATAACAAATGGACGCATTGCTCCGGTAAAGTTAATTTTAATATCTGTACCTTCAAGGGCTTTTAATGCATCAAGCATATACTTTGCACTAAACGAAATCTTTAAATCTTCTCCCACAATTGATTCACTTTGAACTTCTTCAATAACTTTACCGATTTCTGGAGAATTTGATGAGATTTCAATAATCCCGTCTGGTAAAGTTGATAGTTTTACTACGTTATTACGTCCTTCTCTCGCTAAAAGCGAAGCACGATCAATAGACTGAAGAAACTCTTTAACGTTTAAAACAACGTCTGTCTTACTGTCAGCTGGGATAAGACGAGAAGTATCTGGGTAATTCCCATCTAGTAGACGTGAGAAGAACAGAAGATGTTTCGTTTTAAATAAAACTTGATTTTCAGTCATAACAATATCAACCAGTTCATTGGAATCATCTAGAATTTTACTAAATTCATTTAAACTTTTTCCTGGAATAACAACATTGTAAGAAACATCATGTTCAGATTGAATATTTGCTTTACGCAAGGCTAAACGGTGGCTATCTGTTGCAATACACGTTAGTACTTTGCCTTCCACTTTCCAGTTTACACCTGTCAAGATAGGGCGTGTTTCTGAGGTGGACACAGCAAAGACAGTTTGTCGAATCATGTTTTTAAGTAAATCTGTAGGAATTCTAAATACGTTATTTTCTTCGATTTGTGGTAGATGTGGATACTCTTCAGCATCTAAACCATTTAAATTAAACTCTGCTTTTCCAGAACGAATAATTGTTAAAAACAAATTTTGAACATCTAGCTCTACAACTTCTTTTGGCAATTTCTTTACGATTTCACTGAAGAAACGAGCAGGTAAAACAACACTTCCTGTCTTCTCTATTTCTACAATTTCTTTTCCATCTTCTTCTTTTGGGATAAATGATTCAATGGAGATATCAGAATCGCTTCCAGTAAGAGTCACTCCTTCTTCTGTTGTAACAATTTTAATTCCTGTCAAAATAGGGATCGTTGTCCGAGATGAAACAGCCTTCATTACATCTTGAACACTTTGAACTAGGTAGTCTTTTTGAATTTTAAATTTCATGAAATCCTTCCTCCTTTTTATTTTAAAAGTCGGTTTAAACAGCTTATTTATTTATTATAAAAAAAGTAGTAGTAGTAATAGGGCGTGTGGAAATGTGGATAACCCCTTAAAACGCCAGTACACAGCCTATCCACCTGTGGACAGACTGTGTACAATCCTATCTCACTTATACACAAAAAACAAGAGAAAAAATTAGATCTTTAAAGAGTCACTGATTTCTTTAATATGTTTTTGGAGCTGTGAATCAGTTTGAACCAACTTTGAAATCTTTTCATGAGCATGGATAACCGTGGTGTGGTCTCTTCCCCCAAATTCTTCGCCAATCTTTGGTAATGAGAAGTCTGTGAGCTCACGAGATAGATACATTGCAATCTGTCTTGGAAATGCTACAGATTTTGTTCGTTTCTTGGCTTTGAAGTCTTCAAGCTTTACATTAAACTGCTGTCCGACTATTTGTTGGATATCTTGAATGGTAATAATTTTTGGCTTTGAACTCGGAATAATATCTTTTAAAGCTTCAGCAGCCAAGTCTGCATTGATATCCTTATTAATTAATGAGGAGTATGCTACTACACGGATTAAAGCACCCTCTAATTCACGGATGTTTGAGTCGATTTGATTAGCAATATAAAGCATTACTTCATTAGGAATTACTAACCCATCAGCTTTTGCTTTTTTACGTAAAATAGCAATCCTCGTTTCAAGATCTGGTGGCGTAATGTCTGTAATCAAACCCCATTCAAACCTAGAGCGAAGACGATCTTCTAAAGTTGGTATCTCTTTTGGTGGTCTATCGCTTGAAATAACAATTTGTTTACTTTCTTCATGTAACGTATTAAACGTATGGAAAAATTCTTCTTGAGTTTGTTCTTTACCAGCTAAAAATTGAATATCATCTATAAGTAAAACGTCGACATTTCTATACTTATTACGAAACTCCACCGCTTTGTTGTCACGAATTGAGTTAATAAATTCATTGGTGAATTTCTCAGAAGATAGGTATACAACTTTTGCATCTGGATTATGATCAAGCACATAGTGACCTATTGCGTGCATGAGGTGGGTTTTTCCAAGCCCTACTCCCCCATAAATAAAAAGTGGATTGTAAGCTTTGGCTGGTGCTTCTGCAACTGCTAAGGAAGCAGCATGAGCAAAGCGGTTACCAGAACCAATAACAAAAGTATCAAACGTGTATTTGGAATTAAGCATACTTTGTGGGAATTCATGTCCATCTTCTTTGCTTACATTCTTTTTAGGAGGAGTTAAATCAAACTCTTCTTCAGATTGATTTAAAGGGATAATAAATTTTACATCTAGTTCTTCCCCGGTCAAATCGTACAATGTTTCAGCAATTAAGTTAGAATACCTAGACTCTAGCCAATCTCTGGCAAAGTCATTCGGCGCTGTGATAATAAGTGTATCACCTTGTAGAGCGTGAGCTTTTGTTGATTTTAACCATGTTTCAAAACTTGGTTTACTCAACTTCTTTTCAATTTCAGCTAATGCTCCGTTCCATAAATCATGAATATTTTCCAAAGAAGTCAGCCTCCTTTTCCATTAAAATAACGACTTGTACAAGTTTTGTACAAGTGACAAAAACGTTTATGCATAAAAAGTTTATATTTATTCAATTGCTATTATGTGGGTAAATATATATTATAGAAGAAAAGCAACTATTCGACATATTCCACATGTTGTGGATAACAGTTCATAACAAGAGTGGAAAACATGTCCACAACTTTTCCACAATATGTGGATAACAATGATATGTGGAAAAGTAATTAAGAGTGAAAACAAAAATATAATATCAAAGAATAACGGTTGTTGCAACGGATTTTCGAAACTTATCCACAATCACTACACCTTGTGGAGTAAAGTTTTCCACAACACAAGATGATGTGTACCACTTGTAGATAAGCAAAGTGGATTGTTAAATTTGTCGAAAAAACTTATCCACAGTACAAAAAACGACTTTTTATGAATAAAATCTTAGAAAAATGTCGTAGTTTTGTTTAAGGGGTTAAAAATGAGGAAGAGATTGAGTTGATCGGTAGTTTAAGTAGAGATAGAGATCTGTCTATAAAAAAGAAGAAGGAAAGTATCGATTTTCTATGGACAAGTAGACGGCAACAATATTACAATGGAGAAGATTTTAAGAAGAATGTTGAGAAGGATTTAGAAAAAGCATTTATTATTTTATAAATAACATTGCAATTTCTACTTATTTTCATTATAATTGTTAGGACTGTCTTTTTCAGTTATTCCTCGAGGAGGTGTTTATAGATGAAAAGAACTTACCAACCAAACAGACGTAAGCGTAGTAAGGTACACGGTTTCCGCTCTCGTATGAGCTCAGCAAACGGACGTAAAGTTTTAGCTCGTCGTCGTCGTAAAGGAAGAAAAGTATTATCAGCATAATAGACCACTGAGACGTCAGTGGTCTTTTTTTCACTTAATGGACAAGTTTGCCTCTAATCCTTTATGGAATTCATGGTGGAAACGTGCCTGAAAAAGGGTAGGAGTGTTAAAATGAAAAAAAAATACCGGATCAAGAAAAATGAAGAGTTTCAAAAGGTTTTTCAAAAAGGACATTCATTTGCGAACCGTCAATTTGTTATATATGTACTAGATCAACCAGAACTTCAGCATTTCCGTGTGGGTTTTTCCGTCGGTAAAAAAATTGGAAACGCTGTTACTCGAAATCGAGTGAAGCGACTAGCTCGTCAGGTCATGTTTGAAATTGCACCATATCTCAAACAAGATAAAGACTATATTGTGATAGCTAGAAAGCCAGCAGCAGAGATGGAATATGAAGAAGTTAAAAAAAGTTTACAGCATGTATTTAAAAGAGCAAAGCTTTATCAGCATAGGCTCAATAGTTCACGAACTGAGGAAAAGAACTCACAATAAATGTTGTTTTTCTACTATATCCTTATATAATGGTGTTTGACAAACTCTCAGTTTTGGGAGTTGGAACTTATTAAAGGAGGAGCAAAGGTGAGAAAGAAAGTTTTACTAGGAATTACACTTGCCTTTCTTTTGACGGTTTTGGCTGGATGTACGGAAATTAATCAGCCGATTACTGCTGATAGCAAAGGTTTTTGGAATGAGTATGTCGTTTATCCGCTTTCTATGGTAATTGTATACTTTGCGAATTTACTTGGTAGCTACGGTTTTTCCATCGTTATTGTTACTATTCTAATTCGATTATTAATTTTACCTTTAATGGTTAAACAAATGAAAAATACAAAAGCAATGCAGGTTTTGCAACCTGAAATGCAAAAGTTAAAGGAAAAGTATAGCTCAAAAGATGCAAAAACTCAGCAAAAGTTACAGCAAGAGACGATGCAGCTTTTCCAAAAGTACAATGTAAACCCTTTAGCAGGTTGTTTTCCAATCTTAATTCAGATGCCTATTTTAATTGGTATCTTCCATGCTATTACTAGAACGGAAGAGATTGCAAATAACAGCTTTTTATGGTTTGATTTAGGGTCACGTGATCCGTATTTTGCATTACCAATCATTGCGGGTATTACAACATTTATTCAGCAGAAAATGATGATGGCAGGAAATGCAAATCAGAATCCTCAAATGGCAATGCTTCTATGGTTAATGCCAATCATGATTGTAGTCTTTGCAATTAACTTTCCGGCAGCTCTATCATTATACTGGGTTGTGGGAAATATCTTTATGATTGTACAGACGTACTTCATCAAAGGACCAGACTTAAAAGCAAGTTCTCCTGCCTCTCAAGGAGCTAAAAAATGAAAGATATAACGGTAACAGCTCCAACTGTTGAGGAAGCGGTCAATCAAGCTCTTTCAAAATTAAATATTTCAAAAGAAAAAGCAGAGATTACCATTATTGAACAAGGTAAGAAAGGTTTTTTAGGAATTTTTAAAGGGAAGCCTTTTGTTGTTCATGTAAAGAAAATAATAGATCCTGTTGAAGAAGCTGTAGCATATATTAACGATGTGACAGCGCAAATGGGAATTGAAACAGCAATTGAAGTGAAAAAAACCTCAAGACAATGTGAAATTCATATTTCAAGCTCTTCAATTGGTCTATTAATCGGTAAGCGTGGACAAACGATTAACGCGCTCCAGCTTTTAACACAACTGGTAGCAAACCGTTATAGCAAACATTATTTTAAAATTACTTTGAATGCAGAGAATTACCGTGAGAGAAGAGAAGAAACGCTGGTTCAGTTAGCAGAAAAAATGGCCCATCAAGTACTACGTACAAATCGATCAGTGCAGTTGGAAACTATGCCTGCACATGAGCGAAAAGTTATTCATCAAGCACTTGCTAAGAATAAAAAAGTAGAGACTTTATCTGTTGGAGAAGAACCAAAGCGATGTGTACTCATGCGTCCTGCACATTCAGTCTTTAAAAGTACTAATCACAAGTGATTAGTACTTTTTTTATGTTTAAAAAACAAAAACGAAAGATAGCAATTGTTATTCACATGTGGATAAGTTAAAATAATACGTACTGTTTATTTTGAGATTGTGCATAACTACTATTCATTTTTTTATTGATTGAATTGTGGTATCCTAGTTAGTTGATTGCCTTAATTTTAATAAGGCATGTTTTTGTTTTTATAAAAATGTGAACGATAGTAAAAAATCGTTTTAATAATAGTATAACTAGTCCAAAGGGATGAGGTGAAACTCAAATGTTAGATTTTGATACTATTGCTGCAATTTCTACTCCAATGGGAGAAGGAGCAATTGCGATTGTAAGATTAAGTGGAGAAGAAGCCGTAAGTATTGCAGATCGTATTTTTAAGAGTGTTTCAAATAAAAGCTTAAATGAAGTACCTTCTCATACCATTCATTATGGTCATATCGTTGATCCTAAAAATGGACAAACGATTGAAGAGGTGATGCTTTCTATTATGAAAGGCCCTAAAACGTTTACGAGAGAAGACATTATTGAGATTAACTGCCATGGTGGAATTGTTTCAGTTAATCGTGTGTTACAGCTTGTTTTGGCAAATGGTGCACGCCTGGCAGAACCAGGAGAGTTTACCAAACGTGCTTTTTTAAATGGTCGTATTGATTTATCACAGGCGGAAGCTGTTATGGATTTAATTCGTGCTAAAACAGATAAAGCGATGAATGTAGCGATTGGACAGATGGAAGGTCGACTTTCTAATTTAATCCGCCGTTTACGTCAAGAAATCCTTGAAACGCTTGCTCATGTGGAAGTAAATATTGATTATCCTGAATATGATGATGTGGAAGAAATGACACATCATGTATTAATTGAAAAAGCTACTCGAGTTCGAAATGAGATTGATAATCTTCTACAAACATCTCAGCAAGGTAAAATTTTGCGTGAAGGCTTAGCAACAGTGATTGTAGGTCGTCCAAACGTTGGAAAATCTTCGCTATTGAATAGCTTAGTTCAAGACACTAAGGCAATTGTAACGGACATTCCTGGAACTACCCGCGATGTAATTGAGGAATATGTCAATGTTCGTGGTGTACCTCTACGACTGGTAGATACAGCTGGAATTCGTGAAACAGAAGATATTGTTGAGCGAATTGGAGTAGAGCGTTCAAGACAATATTTAAAAGAAGCGGATTTAATCTTACTTGTTCTCAATTACAATGAGGAATTAACAGCTGAAGATCGTAAGCTGTTTGAAGCAGTTAAAGGAATGGACTACATTGTCATTGTTAATAAGACGGACTTAGAACAAAAGTTAGATATGGAAGAAGTAAAAAATCTTGCTGGAAGTCGTTCAGTTGTCACAACTTCCTTGTTGCAAGAACAAGGGATTTCAGAGCTAGAAGAAGCTATTTCTTCTTTGTTCTTTATGGGAACAATTGAATCACAAGATTTAACGTATTTATCAAACACAAGACATATTGCATTATTAGCACAAGCTCAAAACGCAATCAATGAAGCAATTGAAGGTATTGAAAGCGGAATTCCAATTGATATTGTTCAAATTGATTTAACAAGAACGTGGGAGCTCCTTGGAGAAATTATTGGTGATGCTGTACATGAAAGTTTAATTGATCAGTTATTTTCTCAATTTTGTCTTGGAAAATAAAAAATTGTTAAAAGGAGGTTATTCTTATGCATTATGAAGGTGGACAATATGATGTGATTGTTGTTGGAGCTGGCCATGCCGGGTGTGAAGCTGCACTAGCATCTGCAAGAATGGGCGCAAAAACATTAGCTTTAACAATTAATTTAGATATGGTTGCATTCATGCCGTGTAATCCATCTGTAGGTGGTCCGGCAAAAGGAATTGTAGTAAGAGAGATTGATGCACTTGGTGGAGAAATGGGACGAAATATTGATAAAACGCACATTCAAATGAGAATGTTGAATACAGGTAAAGGTCCCGCTGTACGAGCTTTACGAGCACAAGCAGATAAATTCGCTTATCAACATGAAATGAAAAAAACACTTGAAAATGAAAAGAATCTAACACTTGTTCAAGGGATGGTTGAAAAATTAATCGTTGAAGATGGTGTTTGTACAGGAGTAGTGACACAAACAGGAGCGGAATATAAAGCAAAAACAGTTGTTATTACAACGGGTACGTTCCTTCGTGGAGAAATTATTTTAGGGGAACTGAAGTATTCAAGTGGTCCTAATAATCAACAGCCGGCTATTAAGTTATCGGAACACTTAGAAGAGATTGGTTTAGAGATGGTACGCTTTAAAACAGGTACTCCTCCGCGTGTTAACAGCCAGACGATTGATTACAGTAAAACGGAGATTCAGCCTGGTGATGATGTGCCACGCGCTTTTTCATATGAAACAACACAATTTATTATGGATCAACTACCTTGTTGGTTAACATATACAAGTGAAACAACTCATCAAATTATTGACGATAACCTTCACTTATCACCGATGTATTCTGGAATGATTAAAGGGACAGGTCCACGTTATTGTCCTTCAATTGAAGATAAGGTTGTTCGCTTTAATGATAAACCACGCCATCAAATTTTCTTAGAGCCTGAAGGCCGCCACACTCAAGAAGTTTATGTACAAGGTTTATCAACAAGCTTACCAGAACATGTTCAACGTAAGATGCTTGAAACAATTCCTGGGTTAGAAAAAGCTCAGTTAATGCGTGCTGGTTATGCGATTGAGTACGATGCTATTGTACCAACACAACTATGGCCAACATTAGAAACAAAACAAGTGAAAAACCTTTATACAGCAGGTCAAATTAATGGAACATCTGGTTATGAAGAAGCGGCGGGTCAGGGTCTGCTTGCTGGTATTAATGCTGGTTGTCGCGCTTTAGGTAAGGAAGAGCTAATTTTAGGTCGAGCAGATGCTTACATTGGGGTTTTAATCGATGATTTAGTAACAAAGGGTACAAATGAACCTTATCGTTTATTAACATCACGCGCAGAATATCGTTTACTTCTCCGCCATGATAATGCAGATTTACGCTTAACGGATGTTGGATATAAAATCGGTCTAATTAGCGAAGAGCGCTATGCTTCGTTCCAAGCTAAAAAGGCAGAGATTGAAGCTGAAAAAAATCGTCTGCATGCTGCAATCATTAAGCCGAATGAACACGTACAAAGCGTAATTAGAAGCGCAGGTGGTAGTGAATTAAAAGACGGTATTCGTGCCCTTGAGCTGCTAAGAAGACCAGAGATGACATATGATCATATTAGCCAACTTGTCCCTGCAGAAACGGAAATTCATCCAGAAGTAGCTGAGCAGGTTGAAATTCAAACGAAGTATGAAGGTTATATCCAAAAATCATTGCAGCAAGTCGAACGTTTGAAGAAATTAGAAAACAAAAAAATTCCGGATTTAATTGATTATGATGCTATTCATGGTTTAGCTAACGAAGCGCGTCAGAAATTAAAAGAAGTACGGCCTCTAACAGTAGCCCAAGCATCACGTATTTCCGGAGTTAACCCAGCAGATATTTCAATTCTTCTGGTTTATATCGAACAAGGTAAAATTGCAAAAGTTTCAAACGACTAATCTATTTGTAAAAGAAAGGGTAACGCGATGAATATTTCACAGTTTCAACAGTTGCTAGAGGAGAAAGGAATTGCTCTTTCTTCCTCTCAGCTGGATCAATTTGAACGTTACTATAAAATTCTCGTTGAGTGGAATGAAAAAATGAACTTAACAGCTATTACAGAACATGGTGAAGTGTATGAAAAGCATTTCTATGATTCTGTATCAGCAGCTTTCTTTCAAGATTTTCATTCTATTGAGAGTGTTTGTGATGTAGGAGCGGGTGCTGGTTTTCCAAGTATTCCATTAAAAATCTGCTTCCCTCATCTTCACGTTACAATTGTGGACTCGTTAAAAAAACGAATTACATTTTTAACACATTTAACGGAAGAGCTAGGTCTTGAAAATGTGTCACTTTATCATGATCGAGCAGAGGAGTTTGGAAAAAAAGCAGGAATTCGTGAATCTTTTGACTTAGTAACAGCTAGAGCTGTAGCGCGTATTTCAGTTTTAAATGAATTGTGCCTACCTCTTGTAAAGGAAAACGGTCGATTCATTGCAATGAAGGGATCTTCTGCACCCGATGAATTAAAAAATGGTGAAAAATCTTTTAAAGTGTTAGGTGGAAAAGTGCAAAAAATTGAACATTTCCAGTTGCCATTTGAACAAAGTGAGCGTTATATTGTTTTAGTAGACAAAGTAACAAAAACGCCAAAGAAATATCCAAGAAAACCAGGAATGCCTATTAAATCACCACTCGAATAAGTGGGATAAAAGGCACTCTAATGTAAAGAATGTTTCTTAAGAAACATTCTTTACATTAACATTTTCCTAGAGCAAAGAAGGATATTAACGACAAATATCGAATTAGTTTTAAGGCGGGATTTTCCTGAAGGTGGTGTAGGATTATGAAATCTGCTTTTTCACGTTTTTTTAATTTAAAAGAAAAAGATGAAGCTATCTCGGTAGCCTCAGAAAAACCTCAAATTGAAAATGTCGAAAAAGTTTTAAAAGATGAAGTAAAGCAAATTTTGGTTTCAAGTATTACTCCCAATCGCTATCAGCCACGTACGGTTTTTAATCAATCTAAAATAGAAGAGCTGGCACTTACTATTCATACACATGGTATTATACAACCAATTGTTGTTCGACCAGTCGGTGATAATGAGTATGAGTTAATTGCTGGTGAGCGTCGCTGGCGAGCAGTTCAGTCACTTGGTTGGGAAAGAGTTCCTGCTATTATAAAAGATTTTAATGATACTGAGACAGCGTCAGTAGCATTAATTGAAAATTTACAAAGAGAAGAGTTAACAGCGATTGAAGAGGCATTAGCCTATGCGAAATTATTAGAGTTACATAATCTTACGCAAGAAGCGCTTGCTCAGCGACTAGGCAAAGGCCAATCAACGATTGCGAATAAACTTCGATTATTAAAACTTCCTTCTCTTGTACAAGACGCTATTAAACAAAAACTAATTACAGAAAGACATGCACGAGCACTTATTCCTCTTAAAAATGAAGAAAAGCAACTTCAGCTTTTGAATGACATTATAGAGGGTAAGCTTAATGTTAAACAAACGGAAGAACGTGTAGCTAAATTATTGGAAACACAGGTGAAAAAGCCACGGGCAAAACGAAAAGCATTTAGTAAAGATACTCGTATTGCTATGAACACAATTCGTCAGTCTTTAACAATGGTTAATGATAGTGGAATTAAGTTGAATACAGAAGAAGAGGAATTTGAGGAGTACTATCAGTTTACGATTAAAATTCCAAAGAAATAAAGATTAAAATAATCCTCATCCGTTTACGATGAGGCTTTTTTATAATTAGTCTAAGCACTAAATGAAAGTAAGAACAATAATTGGATAGGAAATGAAAGCAGGTGACAACTTGGGGAAAATAGTGGCGGTTGCTAATCAAAAAGGTGGAGTTGGAAAAACGACTACTGCTGTCAATCTAGGTGCATGTTTAGCGCATCATGGTCAAAAAGTACTGTTAGTAGATGGTGATCCGCAAGGAAACGCAACAAGCGGTGTAGGAATTGAAAAAGCAGATGTAGATGCTTGTGTCTATAATGTTGTTGTAGAAGATATGGATACAAAGCAGGTCATTTGTCCAACAGCTGTTGAAAACTTATCAATTATCCCTGCAACAATTCAATTAGCAGGTGCAGAAATTGAGCTTGTTTCAACTATTTCCAGGGAAGTACGCTTAAAAAGGGCATTAGAAACAGTGAAAGATCAATATGATTATATTATTATTGATTGCCCCCCTTCTTTAGGTTTATTGACATTAAACGCCTTAACAGCAGCAGACTCAGTATTGATTCCTGTTCAGTGTGAATATTATGCGTTAGAAGGTCTAAGTCAGCTACTCAACACAGTAAGATTAGTACAAAAACATTTAAATCATCACCTTCGAATTGAAGGTGTCCTATTAACAATGTTAGATGCACGCACAAATTTAGGACTCCAAGTTACTGCTGAGGTAAAAAAGTATTTCCAAGAACGTGTTTACCAAACGATTATTCCAAGAAATGTTCGTCTTAGTGAAGCACCTAGCCATGGTGCACCAGTTATTTTATATGATGCAAAGTCTAGAGGGGCTGCGGTATACATGGAACTTGCGAAGGAAGTGATATATAATGGCGAAAGGATTAGGTAAAGGGATTAATGCCTTATTTTCAGGGTTAGATACACAAGCTACTGATTCGATTCAGGATATCGATATCAACGAACTAAGGCCAAACCCTTATCAACCGCGTAAAACGTTCCAGCAAGAAGCAATCGAGGAGTTAAGGCAGTCCATTTTACACCATGGCATTCTACAACCGATTGTTGCTAGAAGAAGTATTAAGGGATATGAGATTCTAGCTGGAGAACGTAGATTTAGAGCAGCAAAAGAAGCGAATTTAACAACCGTTCCTGTTATTGTAAAAGATTTTTCGGAAAAGCAAATGATGGAGCTAGCACTGCTTGAGAATCTACAGCGTGAGGACTTAACTCCAATTGAAGAAGCAATGGCCTATCACCTTCTTATTGAAAAACTTGATATGACACAAGAGCAATTAGCAGCTCGCTTAGGAAAAAGTCGACCGCATATTGCGAATTATTTACGCTTGTTACAGCTTCCAGAAGAAGTACAAATGCTTATTTCAAGTAACGAAATTTCAATGGGACACGGCCGTACATTAGCCGGATTAAAAAACAAATCATTACTTCCAAAAGTAATTGAAAAAATAAAAAAAGAGCATTTAAATGTTCGACAATTAGAAGTTTATGTATCACAGCTCAACCAATCTGTTTCACGTGAAACAGATAAAGAAAAAGCTAAAAAAACAAAAGATATTTTTATTAAAGAAAATGAAACAAAGTTGAGAGAAAAGCTAGGTACTCCCGTAAATATTACGAGAAACAAAAAAAAGGGAAAGATTGAAATTGAATTCTTTACTCAAGATGATTTAAATCGTCTATTAGAGTTATTAGAACATATTTCAATTGATCAAAAATAAAAAGGTTGTCCTAATTATTAGGACAACCTTTTTATTTTTCATATTCTAATCGATAGCTATGAGATGACAAGGAAACAGATGGTCCTCTACTGGTTTGGTAAGCATATTGAATACTAGTAGCAATTAATTCCGCAATGCTCATTACTAAATAAAGCCTTGTATTTTGTAGTACAAAAAACTCCATAAAACCGCTAACATTTACAATCCCAGTCATATGAATATCACCTACAGGAGGTAACTCTTTATTGACGCCTGCCCCAGGCTTTACCGGCCCTATTCCTAATGAAACAGATCCTACGCTCTTCATCCTTCCTAAACAAGCATCAATGCCTATGATAAAAGGATTATCAAATTCTTTCTGAATGATTTTTAAAGTATCTTTTAAATTTATAGCATGAATGGGGTCTTTTAATGTGCCGTATATATGAAAATGAGAAAGGCTTTTTTCTTTTAATTTCGTACCTACTAATGGTCCTAATGAATCTCCAGTTGAGCGGTCTGTTCCGATACAAACAATCACGACCGGTCTAGCAGGATCAGTTGGAAGTAACAGTCCTAGCTGTTTGCTTAATTGTTGAGCAGCAAATTCTTCATCATGGAAAATGCGAATTGAACGTGATGTTTTCTCAAAGAAGGAGGATTTTAGATTCATAGGTTCCACTCCTTATACATAATAGTAACAGTATACGAAGATTCTTAACATTCTATACATACATTTCGCTTAAAGGAGGAATTTATGTTGAAGCAGGGCTTTAAATGGATGTTTCTTATTTTAGGTACAATTATTGGAGCGGGCTATGCATCTGGAAGAGAACTTTGGCAATTTTTTGGCGAAGAAAGTGGACTGGCTCTGCTTTTGTTTACTGTTATCTTCATTATTTGCTGCAACGTGATTATGAGTATTAGTTTTCAATTGAAAACTAATCAATTTTATCCATTACTTATTGAAGTGTTTGGAAAAAGGTGGGCGTTTCTTTATGATAGCTTAATCATTTTTTACTTATTTTCAACAACAGTTATTATGATTGCAGGTGGAGGTGCTACGTTAGAAACATTTCAGCTTCCTTATTGGTTGGGAATTATGACCTTTAGCTTGTTAATTATTCTTGTGTTTATTAAAGGTATTCAAGGAATGCTTTCGATTAATTCTTACATTATGCCTGTACTCGTTATCGGTTTAATTAGCATCCTTCTGTTCTTTATTTTAAAAAGTCAGCATGTTTTGGACATTGACTGGCATCATCAGCACAATTGGTCTTCAGGATTTACTTTTACGGCTTTAAATATCCTCCCTCTCGTTGCAGTTCTCACAACCATTGGAAATGAGATTAAAACAAAAGTAGAGATTCATATCGCTTCCATTGGAAGTGGTTTGTTAATTGGTGGTTTATCCTTTGTTTATAATGAATCACTTTTACAGGTTTCAGATTTGTTACCAGATTACGAAATTCCGTTATTTGCTATAATGAAAAGTTTCCCGTTTTTTATGCTAATCATTATGAGTGTATTATTATTAGTTGCTATCTATACAACAGCGGTATCGGGGATACTAGGTTTAACAACTAGGTTTCGTAGGAGTGAAAATACTGCGTTATGGAAAATGGCAATTATATTTGTCATCATTATGATTCCATTTACAAAGTTAGGTTTTTCTAAGTTAATTGCTGTTTTATACCCGTTATATGGTATGGTTAATCTATTCTTATTAGCGGCTTTACTAATTTATCCGATACGAAATATCTACAAAAATTAAATAAAACTTGCTAAAATAAACTAAAATATTATGACAATCATGAGAATGGGAGCTTGCAACATGGAATCAATTCAAGCTTTTTTTAAAACAGCTTTTCAAACGTTCTTTAAAGAAGAAACGTGGGCTAACATAGGTATAGGTTTTATTAAAGTAGTACTCATTATTATTGTTTCAATGCTGTTAATTCGATTTGGGAAAATGTTTTTAAACAAAATGATAGAGGTTCGGACAAAGAGCCCACTGCGTATTTCAGAACGAAGAGAAGCAACGCTAGTACGTTTAATTCAAAATGTATTTACGTATGCGGTGTACTTTATTGCGCTTGTCATGATTTTAGAAACGATGACAATTGAGGTAAAAGGACTATTAGCAGGAGCTGGAATCGTTGGTTTAGCAGTAGGATTTGGTGCTCAAAATCTAGTAAAGGATGTTATTACAGGCTTCTTTATTATATTTGAAGATCAGTTCTCTGTAGGAGATTATGTACGAATCGGTACATTTGAAGGCACCGTCGAAGAAATTGGTTTGCGGACAACTAAAATTAAAAGTTGGACAGGAGAAATTAATATCTTGCCTAATGGAAGTATTATAGAAGTGACAAACTTTTCGCTGCATAATAGTATCGCATTTGTGGATGTTAGTATCTCATATGAGGAAGATATTCAAAAAGCAGAAAAAATTATTCTGGAGTTATTAGAAGAATTACCTGGGAAATATGAAGATATGGTAAAAACACCAGAATTACTAGGAGTTCAAACAATGCAAGCAAATGAAGTTGTTATGCGTATTACAAGTGAAGTGAAGCCGATGAGACATTTTCACATTTCACGTATGATTCGTAAAGAAGTAAGAATGAGATTAAACGAATATGGTATTGAAGTTCCTTTTGCGAAGATGATTATGTATAATCGTGGTGAAGATCAAAAAAGTGTATTAAATCATCGAGAAAATCAAGGAGGTCACAGTAATTGAATCAAAAAGAATTTGGTTTAAATGACATTGTAGAAATGAAAAAGCCCCACCCTTGTGGAGAAAATAGATGGAAAATAATTCGAATGGGAATGGATGTTCGAATTAAATGCGAAGGTTGTGGTCATAGTGTCATGATTCCTCGTAAGGATTTTGCTAGAAAAATGAAAAAGATTTTAGTAAAGCATGAAGAATAACTGAAAAAGTAGTTCATATAAATGAAGGATTAGGACACGCTTTTCCAGTCAATAAAGCTTGTGTTTTCAAATCTGAATTACTATAATTGTGAAAGGTTAACTGGTTTTCGGTTATATAAAAGAGGAGTGAATAATCATATGGCTTTAACAGCTGGAATTGTTGGTCTTCCGAACGTTGGAAAATCAACTTTATTTAATGCAATTACACAAGCGGGAGCAGAATCTGCTAACTACCCTTTCTGTACAATTGATCCGAACGTTGGGATTGTAGAAGTTCCTGACGAGCGTTTAGATAAACTTACTGAGCTTGTAAAACCTAAAAAGACAGTTCCAACAGCATTTGAATTTACAGATATTGCTGGAATTGTAAAAGGTGCGAGTAAAGGCGAAGGGTTAGGAAATAAATTTTTATCTCACATTCGTGAAGTAGATGCGATTTGTCACGTAGTACGTTGTTTTGAAGACGAGAATATTACTCACGTTTCAGGGAAAGTAGATCCTATTTCAGATATTGAGACAATTAATTTAGAGTTAATTCTAGCTGATTTAGAAACGGTGGACAAGCGAATTGGTCGCGTTCAAAAGATGGCAAAGCAAAAAGATAAAGAAGCGATGTATGAGTATGAAATCTTAGAAAAGTTAAAAGAAGCTTTTGAAGCTGGACAACCTGCTCGCTCTGTTTCATTTACTGATGAACAATTAAAGCTTGCTAAGCAGCTACACCTTTTAACAATTAAACCAATTCTGTATGTAGCGAACGTATCAGAAGATGAGGTAGCGGATGCATCATCAAATCAATATGTAGCGAAAGTACGTGAATACGCGAAAGAAGAAGGCGCAGAAGTAATTGTAGTTTGTGCTCGTATTGAATCTGAAATTGTTGAGCTTGAAGGTGAAGAAAAGGAAATGTTCCTTGAAGAGCTTGGAATTGAGCAATCAGGTTTAGACCAATTAATTCGTGCCACTTATGATTTATTAGGCCTTGCAACATACTTCACAGCTGGTGAGCAAGAAGTACGCGCATGGACATTCAAAACAGGCATGAAGGCACCTGAATGTGCTGGTATCATTCATACAGACTTTGAGCGTGGGTTCATCCGTGCTGAAACGGTATCTTATGAGGATTTACTAGCAGCTGGAACAATGGGAGCTGCACGTGAAGCGGGAAAAGTTCGTCTTGAAGGAAAAGAATACATCGTTAAAGATGGCGATGTTATGCACTTTAGATTTAACGTATAAAAAAGTACGGCTCTAGGCCGTGCTTTTTTTCTTTTGAATGAAACTCTTTTAATATCATTGCGTTTCGAAAGTTCACATGATATAATTTTAAATTGTGAGTAATATAATTATTGCTCCTTGCCCGTTTAGGGCCGTTAGACCAAAAGGAGGTGACAGTGATGAGAAAGTATGAAGTAATGTACATCATCCGTCCAAACATTGATGACGAAGCAAAAAAAGCATTAGTTGAACGCTTTAACGGTGTTTTAACTGACAATGGTGCAGAAGTTGCAAACGTTAAAGAATGGGGTAAACGTCGTTTAGCTTATGAAATCAACGATTTCCGCGATGGTTACTACATGATTCTTGACGTGGCAGCGACTTCAGAAGCAGTTTCTGAGTTTGATCGTCTTGCTAAGATCAACGAAGACATTATCCGTCATATCGTTGTTAAACAAGAAGCTTAATTTTTCGTTTAAATAAATAGTTTTTTCCTTAAGGAGTGGTTCTGATGATGAATCGCGTAATTCTCGTAGGACGCTTGACGAAAGATCCTGAATTACGTTATACCCCCAATGGAGCTGCAGTTGCAACATTCACGCTAGCAGTAAACCGCGCATTTACAAATCAACAGGGTGAACGTGAGGCGGACTTTATTAACTGTGTCGTATGGCGTCGTCCTGCTGAAAATGTAGCAAACTTTTTGAAAAAAGGTAGTTTAGCTGGTGTTGATGGACGTTTGCAATCTCGTAGTTATGAAGGACAAGACGGTCGTCGAGTTTATGTAACAGAGGTTGTGGCAGAAAGTGTGCAATTCTTAGAACCAAAAAGTGGTGGCGGGGATATGCAACGCAATAACTTTGCTAACACTGGTGGATCTGGACAAGGCTCTCCATTTGGAGATAATCAGAACCGTAACTCAGGTAATCAAGGTTATACTCGCGTTGATAATGATCCATTTGCAAATAATGGTGAAACAATCGACATCTCTGATGATGACTTACCATTCTAAAAAGTGATAAGTGCGAAGTATACAATCGGATAGAGTTTAAAAGGGAAGGAGGCGTATTTCAATGGCAGGTGGACGTAAAGGTGGACGTAACAGACGTCGTAAAGTTTGTTTCTTCACAGCAAACGGCATCACTCACATCGACTACAAAGATGTAGATATGCTTAAAAAATTCGTTTCAGAGCGTGGTAAAATTTTACCTCGTCGTGTAACTGGAACAAGCGCTAAGTACCAACGTAAATTAACGATCGCTATCAAACGCGCTCGTCAAATGGCATTATTACCATATGTTTCAGGTGAATAATGAATATAAAAAGAGACAGTGAGGACTTCCTTGCTGTCTCTTTTTACATCTAAATAGATAAACTGGTGAAATAGTTGCTTCTCTTGTATTGAATCGATACAATAAGTAATAGTTTATACAATACGAGGTGAAGTTGTGAAAGGGATTCGTTATATTACCGAAGGAGCAGCACTTTTAGCCCTTTTTGTAGCTCTGTTGCTGTTTCTCCTATACATACCGGTTATTGGTGGGTTTTTAACTCTTGCTCTTGCTGTACCGTTTATTGTTTATACAGTTAGACATGGTGTAAAAAGATCTATTCTGTTTTTTGTTGTATCTTTATTGTTAACATTATTATTTGGGACAGTTGTAACATTACCAGCAACAATGGTTTTTGGTATAAGCGGTATTGTAATTGGCTACTTGTATCAACGGAAAAAAGCGCGATACAGCGTGTTGTTAGGTGGAACCATTGCTTTTAGCCTTGCATTTTTGCTAATGTTTGTGCTATCAAGTTTGCTTATGAATGTTAACTTAATTAGTGAAATGAACAATGCGTTGAATCAGTCAATTGATCAAAGCGTTGATATGATGAAAAGTTTAGGACAAACCGTTACAGATGAACAGGTTCAACAGTTGGAACAAACCATTACAACTTTTAAATATTTACTTCCGCTGTTTATTGTCATGTTGGGGGTTGTTTGTGCCTTCTTTTCTCAGTTAATCGCTGCATCTGTATTAAAGCGTTTGAAGCATGATATTGAATCATTTCCACCATTTCGTGAACTGCAATTACCTAAAAGTGTAATTTGGTACTATTTAATTGTATTAATTTTATCATTTCCTTCATTTAATTTTGAAGAGGGGTCATTTATGTTTATCGCCATCTTAAATTTAGCGATGGCCTTGCAAATGTTAGTCATGTTACAAGGATTTTCTTTTATCTTTTACTTTTCATATCAAAAAGGTTATTCGAAAGCAATTCCAGTGGTTGTAACAATTTTGGCATTTATTCTGCCGATTCTCCTTCAATTTGTACGTATCTTAGGTATAATTGATTTAGGATTTAATTTACGCAAGCGTATCGGGAATGTCGATAAATAAAAGTTAATGTGGAACTTAAAGATTAGGAGCTGAAACAGATGCCTGTCTTTACAAAGAAAAATATCATTCGTTATCCATTTTATTTACTGTACAGTATTGCTCTTATTTTAGTAGGAGTAGTGACATATCATAACTGGATGATTGGGGTAGGGGGATTTGTTCTTTTACTTATCACCTTGCTGCTATTTATTAAAATGGAGCGAATGTTAGTAGACGAGCTTGAAAAATATATCTCAATGATTTCTCACCGAGTAAAAAAGGTGGGAGAAGAGGCATTGATGGAGATGCCTATTGGGATTATGTTGTTTAATGATGAATATCAAATTCAATGGACTAACCCTTTCTTAGCTTCTTGTTTCGGTGAGGATTCATTAGTAGGACGTTCTTTATATGATGTAGCCGAAAGTGTTGTTCCGTTAATTAAACAAGAAGTTGAGACAGAAGTAGTCACTTTGCATGAAAGAAAATTTAAAGTAATTATCAAAAGAGAAGAACGTCTACTTTACTTTTTCGATGTTACAGAGCAGATTGAAATCGAAAAATTGTATGCTGATGAGAGAACCAGCATTGGTATTATTTTCTTAGATAACTATGATGAGCTTACACAAGGAATGGATGACCAAGTGAAAAGTAACTTGAATAGCCAAGTTACTTCTCTGCTTAATCATTGGGCTCAAGAATATGGTATCTTTATCAAGCGTACATCTTCTGAGAAGTTTATTGCAATCATGAATGAGCAAACGTTACTTCATCTTGAACGCAGTAAGTTTTCAATTTTAGATCAAGTGCGTGAAGAAACATCCAAACATAATATACCGCTTACACTAAGCGTGGGAATCGGCACCGGAACCTCTCCATTACCTGAATTAGGTGCATTAGCCCAATCCAGCCTTGATTTAGCATTAGGACGTGGTGGGGATCAGGTAGCGATTAAGCAACCAAATGGTAAAGTTAAGTTTTATGGTGGTAAAACAAATCCAATGGAAAAGCGTACGAGAGTACGTGCACGCGTCATTTCTCATGCCTTAAAAGAGCTTATCACGGAAAGTGGTCAGGTTATTATTATGGGTCATAAATATCCAGATATGGATGCGATAGGCGCTGCGATTGGTATTTTAAAAGTAGCACAAGTAAATCAAAAAGATGGATTTATCGTTTTAGATCCTCAACATATTGACACTGGTGTAAAGAGGCTTCTAGAAGAGATTAAGAAAAATCCGGATCTTTGGGAACGATTCATTACCCCTGATGAGGCGCTTAATCTGGTGAGTGACGATACGCTACTTGTCGTCGTCGATACTCATAAGCCTTCGCTTGTAATTGAAGAACGATTATTAAATCGGGTTGAAAACGTTGTTGTCATTGATCACCACAGACGAGGTGAGGACTTTATTGAAGATCCCTTACTCGTATATATGGAACCATATGCTTCCTCTACTGCAGAGCTAGTGACAGAGCTGTTAGAATATCAGCCTAAGCGTTTTAAAATCGATATGCTAGAAGCAACTGCTTTATTGGCAGGGATTATTGTAGATACGAAAAGTTTTACGCTTAGAACCGGTTCTCGAACGTTTGATGCTGCGTCCTTTTTAAGGTCTCAAGGGGCTGACACAGTCCTTGTTCAAAAATTCCTTAAAGAAGACATTAATCAATATGTGCAAAGAGCTCGTTTTATCGAGCATGCGGAAATTTATAAAGCAGGGATTGCTATCTCAAGAGCAGATGAAGCTGAAACGTATGATCAAGTGTTGATTGCACAAGCTGCTGATACGTTATTATCGATTAGCGGAGTTGTCGCTTCATTTGTTATTTCAAAAAGAAGAGATCAGCTTGTTGGAATCAGTGCTCGCTCGCTAGGTGATATCAACGTTCAGGTAATTATGGAAAGCTTGCAAGGCGGCGGTCATTTAACGAATGCAGCTACTCAGTTAGAAAACATGACGTTAGATCAAGCAGAAGAGCTACTAAAACAAGCAATTGATGAATACTTGGATGGAGGGAAAAAATCATGAAAGTAATTTTCTTAAAAGATGTAAAAGGAAAAGGTAAAAAAGGAGAGGTTAAAAACGTAGCCGATGGTTATGCACATAACTTCTTATTGAAAAATGGATATGCTGTTGAAGCAACAGGTGGTAATGTAAAAGTATTAGATGCTCAAAAGAAAAAAGAGCAAAAAGAAGCTGCTCAAGAGCTAGAAAATTGTAAAGAGCTAAAGAACACGCTCGAATCTTTGACAGTAGAATTAAAAGCTAAATCAGGTGAAGGCGGCCGTTTATTTGGTTCTATTACAAGCAAGCAAATTGCAGAAGAGCTAAAGAAAAAGCATAATATCAAAATTGATAAGCGTAAAATTGAGCTAGACGATGCAATTCGTGCGCTTGGCTATACAAATGTACCTGTGAAATTACACCCAGAAGTAACGGCTACAGTTAAAGTTCATGTAACAGAACAAAACTAATGGTAAGCGAGATTAGTCTATAAATAGTAGGGTTAAAATAAGAATAAATCAAACGTTGGCGCGAAGAATTTCGCGCCAACATTTGCGATAATCGAAAAAACGATAGAGGGGCATAGAAACTATGAATGATCTTTTTGCTGATCGTCTACCGCCTCAAAATATCGAAGCTGAGCAGGCGGTATTAGGGGCAATTTTCCTAGAGCCATCTTCTTTAACATTAGCGTCTGAATTATTAATTCCAGAAGACTTTTATCGAGCAGCTCACCAAAAGATTTTTACGTGTATGCTAAAACTTTCAGATCAAGGTGAACCAGTTGACTTAGTTACGGTTACATCAGATTTAGCAAATCAAAAAATCTTAGAAGAAATAGGTGGAGTGGCGTATCTAAGTGATTTAGCTAATTCCGTACCAACAGCTGCTAACATTGAATATTATGCGAAAATTGTAGAGGAAAAATCTATTCTTCGCAGGCTTATTCGAACGGCTACTGATATTGCTTCAGAAGGTTATGCGAGAGAAGATGAAGTCGAAGTCTTATTAAATGAAGCGGAAAAAAATATTTTAGAAGTAGCACAGCGTAAAAATACGGGCGTGTTTCAAAATATTAAAGATGTTTTGGTGCAAACTTATGACAACATCGAAGTTCTTCACAATCGTAAAGGTGATATTACAGGCATTCCAACAGGATTTACGGATTTAGATCATATGACTGCTGGATTCCAGCGAAATGACCTAATTATTGTTGCTGCACGTCCATCAGTAGGTAAAACAGCGTTTGCATTGAATATCGCACAAAACGTAGCAACCAAGACAGATGAAAATGTAGCGATTTTCAGTTTGGAGATGGGAGCGGAGCAGCTTGTCATGAGGATGCTTTGTGCTGAAGGTAATATTGATGCACAAAGGCTAAGAACAGGATCCTTAACATCAGAGGATTGGGGAAAGCTAACCATGGCGATGGGTTCTTTATCTAATGCTGGTATTTATATAGATGATACGCCAGGTGTACGCGTAGGAGAAATCCGTTCAAAATGTAGACGTCTGAAGCAAGAAGGCGGTCTAGGAATGATTTTAATTGATTATCTACAGTTAATTCAAGGGAACGGTCGAAGCGGCGAGAATCGTCAACAAGAAGTATCAGAGATCTCTCGCTCGTTAAAAGCATTAGCACGTGAACTTCAGGTTCCTGTTATTGCATTATCTCAGCTTTCCCGTGGGGTTGAGCAACGTCAAGATAAAAGGCCAATGATGTCCGATATTCGTGAATCAGGGAGTATCGAACAAGATGCCGATATTGTAGCCTTTTTATATCGTGAAGACTACTATGAGAAAGATACTGAAAATCAGAACATCATTGAAATCATTATTGCTAAGCAGCGTAACGGTCCAGTTGGAACGGTTCAGTTAGCTTTTGTGAAGGAATATAATAAGTTCGTAAACTTAGAAAGACGCTTTGATGATTCGGGTGTACCACCAGGTGCATAAACCTCTCAATCCGAGAGGTTTTTTTGTTTATATTAGTATATGTTCGGTAAAAAGCAGTATATTATCTTTGATTTAGATTAAATAGTTCGGATTTACATTGACTTTACTATAATAAATTGATACACTTATTTACGGTTAAATTATGTCGTAGTAGGCTGTTGCTTACTAAGCGGAGGTGCTTAAGATATGTCTTCAGTTGTTGTAGTAGGAACACAATGGGGAGATGAAGGAAAAGGGAAGATTACAGACTTTCTATCAGAAAATGCAGAAGTAATTGCACGTTACCAAGGTGGAAACAATGCTGGTCATACGATTAAGTTTAATGGTGAAACGTACAAATTACATTTAATTCCTTCAGGGATTTTTTACGATGATAAAATTTGTGTAATTGGAAATGGTATGGTTGTAGATCCAAAAGCACTTGTTCAAGAATTAAAATATTTACACGATCGTAATGTAACAACAGATAACTTACGTATTAGTAACCGTGCGCATGTTATTTTACCTTACCACTTAAAATTAGATGAGGTAGAAGAAGAGCGTAAAGGCGATAATAAAATTGGAACAACAAAAAAAGGAATTGGTCCAGCATATATGGATAAAGCTGCACGTGTAGGTATCCGTATTGCAGATTTATTAGACCGTGAAGTGTTTGAAGCAAAATTAACACAAAACTTAGCTGAAAAAAATCGTCTTCTTGAAAGAATGTATGAAGTAGAAGGCTTTAAATTAGAAGATATCTTAGATGAATACTACGAATATGGTCAGCAGATAGCAAAATATGTTGTTGATACATCCGTTGTATTAAATGATGCTCTAGACGAAGGTCGTCGCGTATTATTTGAAGGTGCACAAGGTGTTATGTTAGATATCGATCAAGGAACATATCCGTTTGTAACATCTTCTAACCCTGTTGCTGGTGGTGTAACAATCGGTTCAGGTGTAGGGCCTTCAAAAATCAAGCACGTAGTAGGTGTTTCAAAAGCATACACAACTCGTGTTGGTGACGGTCCATTCCCAACAGAACTAACAAACGAAATTGGTGATCAAATTCGTGAAGTAGGTCGTGAATACGGAACAACAACGGGTCGTCCACGTCGCGTTGGTTGGTTTGACAGCGTAGTTGTTCGTCACGCACGTCGCGTAAGTGGTATTACAGATTTATCATTAAACTCAATCGATGTTTTAACAGGAATTGAAAAATTGAAAATCTGTGTAGCATATCGCTATGAAGGTAAAATTGTTGAGGAATTCCCAGCTAGCTTAAACGTTTTAGCTAAATGTGAACCTGTTTATGAAGAGCTTCCAGGTTGGACGGAAGATATTACAGGTGTGAAATCTTTAGATGAATTACCTGAGAACGCACGTCATTACTTAGAGCGTGTTTCACAATTAACTGGTATTCCATTATCTATTTTCTCAGTGGGACCAGATCGCAAACAAACAAACGTATTACGCGGAGTTTATAGCTAATACTTTAAAAAAAACCAACGTTTAGTTTTTTAAACGTTGGTTTTTTATATTGAATTCATTTTTTAAAAATATTCTTCTGAAAAAACTATTGCATTCAGTGTTTAAATCATGTTATTATATTACATGTCGCTGATATTCATAGTATGAGCCATTAGCTCAGTTGGTAGAGCATCTGACTTTTAATCAGAGGGTCGAAGGTTCGAGTCCTTCATGGCTCACTTTTGTTACTTACTATGGCCCGTTGGTCAAGCGGTTAAGACACCGCCCTTTCACGGCGGTAACACGGGTTCGAATCCCGTACGGGTCATTTTTATTACATATTATAAGCTGAGGGTCCCGTGGTGTAGCGGTTAACATGCCTGCCTGTCACGCAGGAGATCGCGGGTTCGATTCCCGTCGGGACCGCCATTTGATAATGGCTCGGTAGCTCAGTTGGTAGAGCAAAGGACTGAAAATCCTTGTGTCGGCGGTTCGATTCCGTCCCGAGCCATAAAAAGCATGACTTTTAAAAGTCATGCTTTTTTGTTTGTATATGGTTGAAAATTAATGAGGTTATTGTATAGTAGAGGATGAATTTGTGACGATTACTATGTTATGAAGTATAATACAATTAGTGTATTCAAACATTATGAATACTTACTTTCCTATTTTTGTTCGAAATGATAAAAGGAGAACGATGATCATGGATAAACGTATTTTAGTAGTAGATGACGAAAAACCAATTGCAGATATTTTGAAATTTAATCTGCAAAAAGAAGGTTACGAAGTGTTTTGTGCTTATGATGGTGTAGAAGCACTTGAAAAAGTTGAAGAAGTACAACCAGAAATGATTCTGTTAGATATTATGCTGCCACAAAAGGACGGCATGGAAGTCTGTCGAGAAGTTCGAAAAAAGTATGATATGCCAATTATTATGCTGACAGCTAAAGACTCTGAAATCGATAAAGTGCTTGGTCTTGAGTTAGGTGCAGATGATTATGTAACAAAGCCTTTCAGTACGAGAGAGCTATTGGCGCGAGTAAAAGCGAATTTAAGAAGACATCAACAGATTTCAAATAGTGTTGAAGAAGAAGAGAGTAATGAGATAACAATCGGTGCACTTGTCATTCATCCAGATGCTTATATTGTTTCAAAGCGTGGAGAAACAATTGAATTAACACATCGTGAGTTTGAATTGCTGCATTACTTGGCGAAACATATTGGACAAGTCATGACGCGGGAGCATTTGTTACAGACAGTATGGGGATATGACTACTTTGGTGATGTTCGAACAGTTGACGTTACGGTTCGAAGATTGCGTGAGAAAATTGAAGATAACCCAAGCCATCCAATGTGGATTGTAACAAGACGTGGGGTAGGTTATTATTTGCGTAGTCCAGAACAGGAGTAACGCTATACTATGAAGAAAGTCCGTTTTTTTCAGTCCATTCATTTGAAGTTTGTGCTAATTTATGTATTGCTTATTTTAATTGCAATGCAAATTATTGGTGTCTACTTTGTACGTCAGTTAGAAAAAGAACTTGTTAATAACTTTACAAACTCATTAACGGAACGTGTAGGTCTACTTGCTTATAATATTGAACAAGAGCTAGAAAAAACACGTAATGATACTTCCCCTACGTTAGAAGAAGATTTAGAAGTAGTATTGAGAGATTTTGCTTCTATGCAGGGAATTTCCTCTAAAGACATATTAGAGGTACGCGTTATCGATCCGAATCGACGTATTATAGGGACATCAAACCCAAACCCTGAACAAATAGTAGGGAAAAAAATAAATGACTTAGCCGTTACGAATGCCCTTTTAGCAGGAACATCTTCTAATAAAGTATATCGTAAAAGCGGTGACAGAATTAGAGTATTGACGGTTCCTATTCGTCTGCAGGATGATGTGGGAGGAAATGCTTCTACAAATCCAAATAATCGAGAAAGCTTACAGTCAGAACAAGAGATACTAGGTGCTGTTTATTTAATTGCGACGATGGAACCGGTCTATGAGCAAATGAGGAAAATTAATAGTATCTTTGCTTCTGGTACGGTTATATCGTTAGTTATTACTGCCCTTTTAGGTGTTTTTCTGGCTCAGACGATTACGCGACCAATGTCTGAAATGCGTAAGCAGGCATTAGAAATGGCTAAAGGAAACTTTTCAAGAAAAGCAAAGGTCTATGGTTATGACGAGATAGGGCAACTTGCTTTAACGTTTAACAATTTGACAAGAAAGCTTCAAGAGGCACAAGCTACTACTGAAGGAGAGCGACGTAAGCTCAGCTCCGTACTTGCTCATATGACAGATGGCGTTATTGCTACTGACCGAAAAGGTAGAGTAATCTTAATTAATGACCCAGCTGCGTCAATGTTAAACGTTTCACGTGAAACAGTATTGTCAGAGCCAATTGTGACGCTTTTAGGTTTAGATGAAACACATACATTCGAAAGCCTATTGGCTAATCAAGATTCACTTATTCTTGATTTTAGTACGAAAACAGAGCCGTTTATTTTACGAGCAACTGTTTCAGCTATTCAAAAGGAAACGGGTTTTATCAACGGAATCATTATCGTCTTGCACGACATTACAGAGCAGGAGAAAATTGATCAGGATCGCCGAGAGTTTGTAGCAAACGTCTCTCATGAGCTTAGAACACCATTGACAACAATGCGAAGCTATTTGGACGCTTTAGCAGAAGGCGCATGGCAGGATAAAGAGATAGCACCAAGTTTTTTACATGTTACCCAAACAGAAACGGAGCGTATGATTCGATTAGTCAATGACTTGTTACAACTATCTAAGTTAGATAGCGAAGACTATCGCTTTAGTCGAGACCCGGTTAACTTTGTAAAGTTTTATCATTACATCATTGATCGCTTTGAAATGACTATTGAACAAGGAATTACGTTTGTTAGAGAGCTTCCAGATGAAGCCATCTATGTAGCAGTTGATCAAGATAAAATTACACAAGTATTAGACAATATTATTTCAAATGCAATTAAGTATTCACCAGAAGGTGGAACAATTACATTTTCTATTGAACAACACACGCATGAAATTGTGGTAAGTATTAAAGACCAAGGTATGGGAATACCAAAATCAAATCTGTCCAAAATCTTTGAACGCTTTTATCGTGTGGATAAAGCAAGAACTCGCAAACTAGGAGGGACAGGTTTAGGTTTGGCTATTGCAAAAGAAATTATTGAAGCTCACGATGGTCGAATATGGGCAGAAAGTAAAGAAGGGGTTGGGACATCTATTTACTTCACACTTCCAATTGAAAGTGAGAATGATGAAGAATGGGAATGAGATATGAAAATATAAAAACCGTTGTGCTAGTTATTTTGGTGGTTTTAAGCTTATTCCTCACTTGGAATTTATGGTCCTATCAATCCCCTTCTGATTTAAATACTGAAACCCAAAACCTTCAAGAAGCTGAGGTAGGTGGAAAGAGTGAACTAGAGGATTATATACGTCCTACAAAGGTACTCTATCACCAAAGTGGTAGTCACTATTTATCACATGAAGAAAAGCGAATAGACTCATGGTTACAAGAAATGAGAACGTGGAAGTTAGGGGATATTACAGACGTTTCGAGTGCTATTGAGCCTAGTGGCTTTTTAAATTATGTCCATGATAATAACTCTGTGGAAATTGTATATCCAGACCTAATACCAGTTGAAACCTTTCAGCAAATGTTTAGCTTTACGACGGATAAATTGCCAAGGGTAGATTTTGATCGTGTAGTCATAAAGATAAAAAAGACCCCTAATTTATCTGTAAATATGTATTTGGTGAACTATAGCCAACAAAAAGTGTATGCGGTGAAAATTAGTAATGTAGTCAAGAACGATGTGCAGAAATTAGCGGATGCAGGAACATCAGCAGAGCGTTGTCTGGTTTATAAAAAGAATGAGAATCGCTATATCTTCATACCAGCTCAGACTTCTCACATGCATAAACTGTATGCATATGAAGCACCTTTAGATATTCGTAAGTTTCAAAATGCGCTGTTTACAAATCCAAGTTATGCTCGTACAGAAAGCTTAGCATATAGAGAATTATATACAGAAGGAACCAAAGTTATTAATGTAAATACCAGGACAAACGTCATGGAGTATGTAAACTTGGTGAATTCGAATACGGAATCAAATGATGACGCAAATTTATTAAATCGTAGCTTTAGCTTTGTTAATGATCATGCCGGATGGACAGAGCCAGATTACCGTTTTGATAGTTGGAATCGTGTAACAAAAGAGATTACATACCGGTATTATCATGATAATCACCCTGTATACAGCAATCAGGGCATGACAGAAATCTATCAAAGATGGGGCAATGCTGAGGTCTTAAATTATCGTCGACCTTTGTATCGATTTGTTCAAGTATCCTTACCTGAAATGAAAGTACAGTTACAGTCTCCTCAAGAAGTAATTGAAATGATTGAGAAGCATCAGGATTTTGATCCTTCTCTGTTAAATGATATATCAATTGGATATCAGCTTGAGGAAGGTATTGGGGATAATCAGCAGCAAGATACGGATAAAACAGAGTATGATTCAAACTCGGTTACATTGGTTCCTTCTTGGTTTTACTACTATAATAATAAGTGGTACCGAGTTACGTTACCTGATGAAGGAGGCGTAAACGGTGGATTGGAATAAAACGAAATCGATTTTTATCGTAACGTTTCTGGTTTTAGATCTGTTTTTAATTTATCAATTCATGAAAAAGCATGATCAAGACCAGTATTCGTTATTTGTTGAATCAAGCATTGAAGATCAATTAGCAGCAGAAGGAATAACGTATACGGAGCTACCTAAGAGTGAAAAAAAAGCATCTTCATTAAATGCAAACAGTAAAAGGTTTAGTGAGAATGACTTGAAGAAGCTTAAAAAACAAAAAGCAAAATTAATTGATGAAAAAACAATTGAAAGTACGTTAGATAAACCAATTCCTGTTCCAGCAAAGAATAAAACATCAAAGTTAAATCAGTTCTTACAAGACTATGTTCTTTCCGGAAATGCATATACGCTGTGGAAAATTAACGAAGATAAAAATACGATTACATTTTACCAACAGTATAAAAATAAAGTTATTTATGATAACGAAAATGGCATTGTCATTGCTCATTTGAATGATAAGAATGAAATTACTTCTTACGAGCAGACGTTTATGGAAAATATCGAGCCTTTAGATGATGAACAAGAGGTTCTTGCCCCAATTAAAGTCCTTGAAAATCTGTATTTGAAAGAAGAATTAACCGAAAAAAGCACGGTAACAAAAGTAGAGTTAGGTTATTATACCTTCGATTTACCTCTGCCAAGCTCCCAGGTTCTTGCGCCTACTTGGCACGTTGTCGTAGATGAAGATGTTGACTATTTTGTAAATGCTTTTGAAGGACAAATCATCCAAAAAAGCTTGAAATAGTATATTGGAGTGAGAAAAATGAGTTTGCATTTTAGCGTGCTAGCTAGCGGTAGTACTGGAAATGCGATTTTTGTAAGTGATGGAGACCAATCGCTATTAGTCGATGCAGGCTTAAGTGGTAAGAAAATGGAGTCACTTTTTCAAGAAATCGATCGAGATATTCACAACCTATCAGGAATATTGGTAACCCATGAACATAGTGATCATATTAAAGGGTTAGGCGTACTAGCTCGTAAATATAAATTGCCTATCTATGCAAATGCAAAAACATGGAGAGCTATGGATGGGTTAATTGGACAAGTATCAACTGACCAACAGTTTCATTTTGAAATTGGTGAAAATAAAACATTTGGAAGTATCGATGTTGAATCGTTTGGTGTATCTCATGATGCTGCTGAGCCAATGTTTTATGTTTTTCATCAAGGAGATAAAAAACTTACGTTAATTACGGATACAGGCTATGTCAGTGATCGCATGAAAGGCATTATTAAAAATAGTCAGGCTTTTGTTTTTGAAAGCAATCATGATGTTGAGATGCTTCGTATGGGAAGGTATCCTTGGAGCGTTAAGCGTCGTATTTTAAGTGATGTAGGACATGTTTCAAATGAGGATGCAGCACTGGCAATGGCGGACGTTATTGGTGATCAAACAGAGAGAATTTATCTAGCTCATTTAAGTCTAGATAACAATATGAAAGAAATTGCGCGAATGTCTGTTTCACAAGTTTTAGCTGAAAAAGATATTGATGTGAAAGAACAGATAAAACTTTATGATACAGACCCTAATAGACCAACATCGATTATTTATGTATAGTCTACATAAACAAAACAAAAAATAACTTCAGTTAGATGGTTAGAAAGAAGCAGGAGTGTCTAAAAAAGTAATAGTTCATCTGTTTTGGTACTTATAATCATAATAAATGAAAAGGTCGGTGATGTATATGGAACATTATGATGAGAATCGGGAACCATCTCCTTCACGTCAAAAGCCAAGAAGACGTGGGGGCTGGTTTCTGTCGTCATTAATAGGAGCAATTATTGGAGGAATAGTGGTTGTCACTGCACTTCCATTTTTATCGAATTTAAATTTACTTCCAAACCCTCCAGCAGAAGAAAATCAAGGCTCTATTCAAAATGGTGAAGATATCGTTCAAAAGACGGTTTCTGTCGATGTAAACACAGATATTACGAAAGCTGTTAATCAAGTTAATGAAGCAGTTGTTGGAGTGGTAAATATCCAGCAAGGAGAAAGCTTTTGGAACGAAAGCGGGCAAGACGCTGGCACCGGTTCTGGTGTCATCTATAAAAAGCAGGGAAATAAAGCCTTTATCATTACCAATCATCATGTAATTCAAGGTGCTCAGCAAATTGAAGTCAGCTTATATGACGGCTCTAGAGTACCCGCGCGCGCACTAGGAAGCGATGAGTTAATGGATTTGGCTGTTATTGAAATTGATGCTGAACATGTAACAAAGATCGCCAGCTATGGGGATTCAGATAAGCTGAAAGTCGGAGAGCCCGTTATTGCTATTGGGAATCCTCTTGGACTACAGTTCTCTGGTTCTGTAACACAAGGGGTTGTCTCAGGTGTAAACCGTGTCATTCCACAGGACCTAAATAATGATGGAAGTCCGGATTGGCAAGCAGAAGTTATTCAAACAGATGCAGCAATTAACCCTGGAAATAGCGGTGGTGCCTTGATTAATATTGACGGCAGGCTGATTGGAATTAACTCGATGAAGATTGCTCAGCAGGAAGTTGAAGGGATTGGTTTGGCCATTCCAATCAATATGGCAAGACCTGTTGTGGATGATTTAGAAAATTATGGAGAAGTAAGAAGACCTTATTTAGGTGTTGAAGCATTATCATTAAGTGAAATATCGGGCTACCACCTAAAAGAAACGTTAAAGCTCCCAAAAGATGTTGTGAATGGTGTGGCCGTATTAAATGTTGCCGCTGGCTCACCAGCTGATAAAGCAGGCTTAAAAGAATATGACGTTATCGTCGCTTTGGATGGAGAAGATATTAAAGACTTAGTAGGGTTACGTAAGCACTTATATATTGACAAAGAAATAGGTGACAGCATGGAAGTGACTTTTTACAGGCAAGGTAAAAAGCAAACAGTAACGGTTAAGCTATCACGAGAGCCATTATAAACAAAAAAGTTATCCACAGAGGAACTTTCTCTGTGGTCTTTTTACTGATACTTATAAAAAAGAAAGGAGATTGCAATTTGAAAATTTATTGTTGCTTAGAGCATACAGAATTAGCGTTAGATGTAGCCGTAGATGAGATTGAGTTAGCACCGGTTTTTAAAGAAATTGATGAAAATGAACGCAACCATACATGTGAATACTGCGAAAACCTAGCGTTATACACAGTGGAAAACTAAAAAAACACAGATTGTGTATATGTCTTGTGGATATGTGGATAAAATCTGTGGATAATTTACAAGGGAGATTATTTTGAATATTTCAATTGTATCAATCGGAAAATTAAAAGAGAAATACTTAAAGCAAGGTATTGATGAATACTTAAAACGATTAGCTCCGTATGCCAAAATTGAGATTATTGAACTTTCGGACGAAAAAGCACCTGAAAACTTAAGTGATTCGGAAATGGTTCAGGTGAAGCAAAAAGAGGGAGAGCGGATATTAAGTAAGATTGGTCAAGATGTACACGTCATTGCTTTAGCCATTAATGGTAAGCAGCGCTCATCTGAAGAGCTTGCAAAAGATTTAGACTCACTTGCTACATACGGAAAAAGCAAGGTAGCCTTTGTTATCGGAGGATCACTTGGACTCAGCGATGAAGTGATGAAAAGAGCAAACGCTACGCTCTCTTTTTCAAAGATGACGTTTCCGCATCAGCTTATGCGTTTGGTATTAGTTGAACAGATTTACCGTGCGTTTCGGATTAATCGTGGTGAACCGTATCATAAGTAACTGCAAACCATCCCACCGTAAAATATAAAAAAGGTGCATGATGGTGACAAAACACATAAGAAGCACGCCAATATGGCGTGCTTCTTAATCTTCTCTACAACTACTTTGTCTTAATTCTTCTTTCAATATGAGTGGTTTCTTCATCAGATAGCAAAAATTTTTTAAACAATAGCTTATCCACTTCTCGAACAGAAACAGACCAATCAATATCTCTTATTCTCCGCCTAGAAGCATACCACTAGATAACTCTAATAATTCTTGAGCTGGGGAGGAAACAGATACTTCCTGCACTTGAGTAATTTCCGCAAGTTGAGCCATAGTTTTTTGACCGTCACCCTTAGTATAAAATTTAAGCCCACTAATTCGGACATTCTTTGAATCATCTTCAAATTCCATTTCTGCTTGATGGTCGGTCATATACAATAGCAAGTCTTGTTTCCATAACTCACTGACAAACCTGTCACCGCTCATTCCTTTTGGTTCAATGAATATTTGGAAATAAAACTCACTACCCTCAAGGAATAAAATAAAGTCAGGTTGAAAACCTTGTAAGTGCATGTCTACTGTTTCACCTGCACGGTTGATCCGTGAGCCATATTGGTGCAGTTTAACTTTTTCACTTTTGGCTGACTCACGGTGCATATTCTCATCCATTCGGAATAGGTAGACACCCTTGTTATATTTTTGTTTTAACTCGTCTACATGGGCTTTAATCCGCTCAATTAATTCATACTCTAGCTTATTGACGATTGCTTTTTCGTAAACGTAAAATTCATCATCCATTTCATAAGCAGCAACTTTTTGTGTTGCTACATTCAAGAGATTTGCTGTGTCATACTCTGGAACACGTTTGTTGTAATTTGTCAGATATTCTCTAATCGGATAGCCGATAAATTTGTTTGTTCCCCGTTGTTTGATATAACCAGATTTGAATTTCACTTCATATTCTTTCAATAAGTCGATAGTTACTTTCAAAATCTCATTTGGGGAAATATCTGATGCTTTGTATTCTTTCGGGACAGTCAAGAAAAGCTTCAGATTCCCTGCATTTAACCATTTTTCTCCATAGATAAATTCTTTCATAGAAGTTAGAAGCGGTAGATACTTTTTTAAATTATCAAACTGATAGAACTCCAGGCGTTGAATGGCTTTCTTAATGTAACGAACATCAAATTTTTCAACTCCGATTGTCTTTGTTTCGATACTTTCGACAGTTGCCTTATAAGAGACTTCCCGACTACCATAGTTCAAGCTTCGAGAAATATCTGCCTTATGGTTAATGCCATATTTTTCGATAGAATCGAACCATTCATCCGATACATCCTCCGCTTCGTTATAATAGATTTTCCCTGATTTGTAGATATCTGTTTTCTTGAAGGAAGGTTTAACTTTAATTTCGATAGGCGGATTTTTCTTATCTTGTCCCGTTGGTAAATCCATTTGTTTCAAAGAGCCTACAAGTTGTTTCAAGTATTGAGGTTCATTCATTGTATGGTAGTGGAGAGTTTCTAAAAATAATTTCTTATTTGAGGAATCATTGTCATATCTCCGCTGATAGCTTTTCTCACCATCAATTTCAAATGGATAATACCTTGCACCACGTCCAATAAGTTGAGCTTCAACCATTGTAGCGTTCTTGTTAGTACCTGCTTCTTTTTCGATACGAACAATATCATACAGATTGAGTACATCCCATCCCTCTGTCAGTTTCGCCACAGCAAAGACCACTCGATAGAGGTTATTTGGGCTTTCAAGCGTGTTCAAAGCTTCATATTGTCCTTTTTCAAGCATATTTCCACTAGTATCATTAGCATTCAAAATATTTCGTGGATCAAAGTCTTGTTTAATCTCACGAACAATCTTTGCTAAATCCGCTTCATTTTGTAAGTAGTAGTTATAAGCTAATTCCAGCGCAGAGCTTTCATTACTGTCCAATAGTTTCTGACGTTGGATGAATGACAATAAATCACTTACGTTTAGATTGGCAATGAGGTCATTAAAGACTTTTGTTGCTTCAAGTGAGATTGCAACTTTTGGTGATTTGAACATAATCACTGGCTTGAACGATCCCGTGACTCCCTCAGCATAGGCACGATATTTTCGAAATTGTGAGAGTAAAACCACGTTCAGCATTTTATCTTCATCACTTGCGGATGTTTCAATACGCTTAACCTGCTTTGAATAACCATCAAACATAAATTTGTTTAATGGATAACGATAAACTACTTTATCACGATATTTATTGTAAATTGCCTCATTATCGAAATCCACCGTTGCCGTGAACTCTAACAAGAGATTCTTTTGTTCCTTATCATTTCTAGCCCTAAGAATCTTATTGATAGAAGATTCCCAAGTATTCTCAGCTTCTTTTTCAGACTTTGTACTTGCGGAATAGTGATGGGCTTCATCAGCTAATATAACGACAGGATGATTTTCATAATCGGATATCCCCATTGTGTTTTCTTTCAAGACAAACAAATCATCTGAAACCTTTTGAACGGATGCAAGTTTGATATAAATGATATTATCTTGGCGAACACGCGGAAAACGCTCAACTTGTCGAATCTGGATACGTCGTCCGTCAATCTCAATTTTTTCTTGAAAAAGATACTTCTCACTATTTTCTTTTACCAAATTATCCTTCGTTTTCATCAGGACGGAATTTGTATTTACCGTAAACAAGAAATTCTGATACTTATGTTCCTGATAAAGGTAGAGAATTAGACCCGCCATCAAATCAGTTTTCCCTGAACCAGTCGCCATGTTAAACAGAACGTGTTGAGGACTTGGATTAATTTGGGTTTGCGTATAGTGATAGTTACGTATTGCTTCATCTTGATAATAACGTAACGTATGGAGTAAGTTTTTATTGATATACTCTGGAATAACATACCCTTGATGTTGACTAAATAAGTTTTGTTCTGCTTTCATTGCCTGTTCAACTAATGGGAATCGGCGAACATTAACAGGAGTTTTCTTTGCTCTTGCCATTTTACTCACCGCCTTCATAGAACGCTTTATTGAAGGCGTAATCTTCATCAGAAACTAAATCACGGACATTCGTATCTTCAATTTCCGAGTAGTTATAATAAAGTCCATTCTTATCAAGTAACTTAACTAATAGACGTTTATTCGCATCAAATCCTTCAGCCCAATCAATTTTAGATAAATCTGCACGGAAAGAAATATCCGCAGGTTCATCGGTATCAGTTCCTTGTAGCATTCGACCATAAACTGATTTAAGCTCCTCAGTAGTGTTTGAGTGGATAATATCTTGAAGGTAGCCCATATTTTTAGGGAACAGTTCAGCATAGACAAATGAACCGCCACCTTGCCAATCAAGGTCTTTTGAGATCCCGCCTTGTTCCCCATCAATCACTTTTTGCAACCTTGGAACAGATACAGTATTGATGTAGTCCATCTGCTCAATACCAATGAAACGACGATTCATTTTCAAAGCAACTGCTTGAGTTGTAGCGGAACCCATATAGAAATCCAATACTAAATCGTTTTCTTCGGTTGTTAATTCCAAAATGTATTTCAGTAATAGTTCAGGCTTCGGTGTAGAGAACAGTGAGGTTGTCGGCAGTTCTGGGAATAGCTTTTTCTGCTCATATTTGGCTGCACGAGTATGCCCTGTTTGATTAAGATTTATCCATAGGTTTGAAGGTGGTAGTCCCTTCATCTCATTCAAATACGTTCGCCGGATAACCCTTGTTTGGTCATTTGAAAAACGCAATTCTCCTGTACTGAATTTTTCGTCCATTGTCTCTTTTGACCATCGCCACCCGTTTTGAGGGTGTTTAATGATATTACCATTTGGAGTTGTAATATCAAATTGCAAGTTAACCCTTAGTCCCGGATTATTTACAGGATTTCCATCAAACCAAGGTCCTCGTGGGTCATTATCTGGATTTTTGAAGTGTTTCCGCTTTTCCATATCGTTTAGGAAATTCGGCTTCCATGAAACTTCCTTTGAATAAACTAGAATTGTATTGTAATCTTCAGAAAAAACTAGTGCGTTATTATTGCTGTTATCTGAGTGCCTCCACGTAATAGCAGTACGATAATTTTTTGCGCCGAAAATATCATCCATTAACACTCTCGCATAAGGTGCCTCTTTATCGTCCAACGTAACCCAGATACTACCTTCTGGAGAAAGTAGTTGCCATGCTATTTCAAGCCTATTTTTCATGAAAGTAAGCCACGTAGAATGGTTAAATTTATCGTTATAACCAAACCCATCATTTCCAGTATTGTATGGTGGATCAAGGTAGATTAATTTCACTTTTTCAAAATAAACATTTTTCAAAGTATGTAGTGCTAACAGGTTATTTCCTTTAATAATCAAATTGTCTTTCTTCTTATCAAAAGTAACAAACCTATAATCTTCCTTTGTGCTGTGCTGTTCTGCTTGAGTTTTCCCGAATCGTTTTACATTCGTCAAAATTTTCTTATCACATAATCTGTCGATTTCATCTTTTTCAATTGTCTCATTTAAGAAGGCATCATCATAGCTTTCTTCTCTATCTTCCTTTGTCATGGAAGCAGTAAGCACACCATCTTTGAATGGAAAATCTAACACCACGTCTTGACTGTCCTGTAAGAACTTCCCTTTCGAAGCTAAGCCGACACGATTTTCATACTTGGTGTAACTTGTATCCCAGTAATCATTGTAGAGAATTGCTTCCTCAAGTTGTTCTATTTGAAATAACTTCTGTCCTGCAACTTCCTTGATAAAATGTTGCTTGATAAATTCCACTTCAAATAACTTGCTAAGAAGTGCTTCATCATAATTCCTTAAATCATCCGTGAGTTTTGAGCGGTTCAATTCTTCCCCAACAAAGTATTTTTCAGCAAAAGAAGATAACGCCTTTTTTAACTCATCAAAAATCTTTGGTTCTATCTTTGCCATTTTATTCATCCTCTTTATAATTTTTCTTTCCTAATTATATCATTGAAACCAATCTCCCATATAGGGAAACCACAGAAAGAAAAAACTCCCGCCGACAAACATTCGGTGAGAGTATTTTGGCGACAATCTTGGCGACATTCTACACCAGAAGCGCGAGAAAGGTCCCCACGCTCCTTAATGATCCAATTGGAAATTAGTTTTCTTATGGTTTTGAATGAGCTAAATTAAAAAGCTCCACAAATTAATGGAATAGTGGTAGATAAATCAATAATTCTTACGAATAATTCATGATGATAAATATATATTATAATATTGATGCCTATGCCGATAGGCAATCCTCATGAGAGGTAGGAACATAGAGGAACACAAAAAAAATCTCACTTAGTTCATTCTAAGTGAGATCCGCTGCATCTATTAATTATAAATTCTTCTAACGATTTTCTTGGTATCCTCCATTTCCGCCCCACTCTAAAAGCTTTTAACTCTCCGCTATTAAGTAGTTTATATGCATAATTTCTGCCAATATATAAGATCTCCATGACTTCTTCCACATCTAATATGTCATTTTCTGAATTTATCACAACAGTGACCTCCTAATGGTTATTTTATAATATTGTTGTTTAAGTAGCGTTATCAGTGGTTATCTTTCATTATTAGTGCATTTTAAGTTAAATAAAAAAATACTCAAAACCTTATTATTTTTTTATATAATCAGTCTTAACGGAATGAAAAAGGAGCTAAACTATTAATGGAAGCATTTCAAAATCTTTTTGACCAACTAGGCTTTAAAGGAGATATTAATCAGGTTGTAAAGGAAAAAAATTACGAAGCAATCGAATTTGGACAGGATTTCAGTTCATTTTGTGAGGAACTGGAATTAGAGGAAAAGGTGATTCGAGAACATATATTGGATTATGCGCTGTATGAAGTGTATAAGGAGTGTTGCACCTTTACAAGTGAAGATCTTGATATATTGGAAAGTTTCGATGAAGAGAAGGTGAATGGTTTAACTCTAGGGGACATATTAGACGAAAAGTACTGTATTTCTTCTGAGTCTTTTTATGAGAGCTTTGGATATTTGTTAAATGATAAAAGTGACCCAATAGCCGAAGCTAAAGAAAAGGAAAAAATAATTCAATTCATTCAAACTATAAGCATAATTAAAAGTAAGCACTTTGAATATATACCAAAGGAAGGAACTTACTTTGATGTTTACAAGGATATATTGAAGCGACATCAGCAGCCGTTTAATAAGTCTGCGGATAAATTGAACGTAGTAAAAGACATTGATAAATTTAAAAATAATACACTGTTTTTTTTACACCAGTTGGGCAAAGCAAATAACATAAATTATACATACGATCTTGGGCGTTTTGAGGAATCAGCAAATTTATTATTTATTTTCAGTCTATACACATGCATAGAGGAAAATCTAATCGCTTTTGATAATGAAGAGAAGAAGGATTATTATTTTAATACACTTTCTTCCCTGTCTATTATTGGAAATATTGATCTAAAGCTATACATATTAAAGAATTTAATCGAAAAAGAAGTCTTGTTCACATATAAAAAATTTGAATTCAATCTATTGTTGCACAGAATTAATATACTTTCTGTTCTATATCCAATCCTAATAAAAGAGTTCATAAGACAACATTTGATTATAAACGATAATAACCTAGGCATTGCGGCTATTAACGAGATTAGAAAATTTCCAGCCGATGATAAAATAAAAAAACTCAAAAGGAATGTATTTGTCATCGAATTATTAAAAAATCACAAGGGTTATAACCTTAATAAGCTAGTCGAAGCATTTGAGCCTATACAAGTTAAAAATACAAAATTGTTTGGAAACCTGTATACCCGAGTTGCCAGTATTCAAGGGATAAAAAGTGAAGCAATGGATCAATTTAAAACAGATCTATATGAGACGATAGATACCTTTAATCAATATGAATCACTCTCAAACCATGATATGTTGGCTATCCTAGAGGGGAATCTGGTTGAAATGCAAAATAAAATCACCTCAAAGTGGAGAAGCATAAGAAAAAATAAATAAAAAATTAAACCGTTACTTCCATTTCTGGGAGTAACGGTTTTTTAATGTTATCAAGGGTTTCACTAGCATATTTGAAAATTGACCCGCACTCCAGTGTATTTATCGGGTTTATTCTGGTAGCAAGGAGGGAGACGAGGATGGCAAAGAAAAAGAATAAACAAAATCAGAAGGATTATGGGCATGAATCAATAACAGATTTGATGGATAGTCATTTTTCATTGCTGGATGTTGATGGGATAGATGGTTCTGCACTAATTAGTTTCAAAGAAATGGCATCGGACGAGGAAGAAAGTGACATAAAGATTAGACACTTTCCCGCTAAAGAGGTAAAAAAGAAACCAAATATTAATGACTTATTTAAGGAAAATATGTCGTTCTTGGATAAGGAGATATTTCGGGAAGATAAAGAGTCAAAAAAGGTAAAACAATTACAGGCGATTCAAAATAGGGATACTAATAGATCAAGTAAAGATCAAGATCATCCGAAGGGGAACCATGGTAACTATGATGAAGTTTATAAGAATAATATTGAATATCAAGTGTATAAAAGTCTTTTAGAAAGGCACCAGTTTAGGGTACACAATGATGATGTTTACATCTATAAGTCGAAAATGGGCTATTTTAAAAAGCTTACAAGCAATGAATTAAAAGTCCTAATAAGGGATGGTTGGAATGAACGGATTGAAATGCAGCTCAATAAATACAAGGTAGATGACGTAATTGATCGAATTAAAGGGACTAGATCATTACAAATTGACAGTAACAGCTTTGACCAACATGATGATTTCGTAAATTTTAAAAATCAGGTTTTATGCGTAATCAGTGAAGAATTATATGATCACTCAGCGAAATTTAATTTTAAAAGTTTTATTAACGCCAATTACGACCCAAATATTAAAGAAAAGAAAGGCAAGGTATTTAGAAAATTCATTGACCAGTGCACAGAGGGAGATACCAACAAAATTAAATTACTTCAAGAAATATGTGGTTACGCATTTAGCAACTATTCTAATGCTAAAAAGTTTTTTGTTTTTATAGGTAAACCACATACTGGGAAATCCACCTTATTGGATATTCTGAAAGAGATAATTGGTAGTGAATATACATCGGCAATACCTCTTCATAAACTTGGCGATCGCTTTATGACGGCAAATTTATTTGAAGCAAAGCTAAACATCTCTGGTGAATTAAATGAAGGGGAATTGAAAGGTCTAAATACCATTAAATCATTAACTGGTAACGATGACTTAATTGCTGAAAGAAAAGGAAAAGATCCTTTTGTATTTAAGAACCGAAGTAAGCTGATTTTTGCAGGAAATCATATGCCGTTGTTAAAACGGCTGGATAGTACATCTGCTTTTTTTGATCGAATAATTTTTGTTATGTTCAATAACTCAATCCCAGAGGACCAAAGGGATCTTAATCTAAAGGAAAAAATGCTTGAAGAAAAAGACTATATTGTTTCTTGGGCTATAAAAGGACTAAGAAGGTTAATCAGTAATAACTTTATTTTTACAAGCTGTGATGAATCTTTGGAATTTAAAAATCAATATATACAGGATGTAAATACAGCTTTCTCATTTATAGAATCCTGTTGTGATATTAATCGGCACAATAAAGATTTTCGTGTTCATAAAAAGGATTTATATGGTGCTTACAGTAAGTATTGCGTGAGTAACTGCTTAATCGCTTTAAATAAAACTGAATTTTTTAATCAGTTGAATTCCATGTCATTTGAAAAAAAGAAATTCAGATTTAAAGGCTCTATTCCGCTAGAAGGATATATAGGAATTGCTTTAAAAGAAGATAGATAAAGGAAAAATGCAAAAAGCTGCTACATTTGCTACAAAGCACTTTAAAGTGCTGATATTCTAATGCTTTGGCTGTAGCAAGTAATTAAATTTCTTACTACTAGCAAGCTACAAGTAGCTACGGGGGAAAGTAAAATCGGGAAGATCGTTTATATATTATATATGAGAGGTTGAAGCAATAATGGACAGCATGGAGATATATGAGTATGAAAACCTTATTAATATAATATCGGAACTATTATTGGATTATATTAAATCAGATAATGAGGAGAGAAAATAAAAATGAAAAAGGTTGTAATTTATGCTAGGGTGTCAACAGCAGAACAGGCTGAAGAAGGTTATTCAATAGATGCACAAATTGATACGGTTCAAAGGAAATGTGAGCTAGAAAATAGGCAAGTTGTAAATAAGTATATTGATAGAGGAATTAGCGGAAAATCTATTGAGAAGCGGGAGGCTCTAAAAAGATTACTAAAAGATGCTGAAACAGGAGAATTTGAAGAGGTCTGGGTTTGGAAGACGAATCGTCTTGCTAGGAATCACCTAGACTTGTTAAAGATTGTTGACAAACTAGATAAATTTAATGTTGATTTCAAAAGCTGTTCTGAGGCATTTGATACCTCAACTCCTACTGGGAAACTGATGATGAATTTATTAGCTTCTGTTGGAGAGTTTGAAAGGGAAACAATCGTTGAAAACGTTAAAATGGGAATGAAACAAAGAGCAAAGATGGGCAAATGGAATGGCGGTATAGTGCTAGGCTACCGCTCCGTAAAATTTGGACAAGATAAGGAGAAAACAAAGCTTGAGATTATCGAGGAAGAGGCAGAAATTGTGCGTATGATATTTGAACTCTATGCAAGTGGAAGAGGCTTAAGAAGCTTGGTAAACCATATTAATCAGTTAGGGTATAAAACTAAGAAAGGGAACATGTTTGCGATTGCAACAATAAAGGAAATCCTACAAAACCCCATATATATTGGGAAAATAAGATACAACCGCATGCAGAATTGGAATGAAAAAAGAAGGAAAGGTAAAAATTCAAATCCAATAATAGTAGATGGTGAACACGAATCAATCATAGATATAAATCTGTGGAATAAAGTTCAAAAGATTTATAAGGAAAGATCACAAAAGCCAATAAGGAATTTTAGCGGCTCTTATCCTTTAACAGGTCTTTTAAAATGCCCTGAATGTGGGGCATCTATGGTTGCGGGCGTAACAAAGAAAAAACGTAAGGATGGAACATACAATGTCCATAAATATTACTTTTGTGGGGACTGGCGAAATAAAGGCATTGCAGCCTGCCACTCTAATAGCATACGGAAAGATTATATTGAGGAAGTTGTCTTCAATAAGATTAATGAGGTTCTGTATGATAACTCAATTTTGGAGGATCTGGTAATTAATATAAATAAGAAGAGTAAGGAAATAATAAAGCCATTAGAAGATCATTTAGCCCATATCGAGAAAGAGCTGAGAACACTAGAAATAAAGAAATCCAAGTTGTTTGAATTATACGAGGAGGGGATTATTAGCAAACAAGACTTAGCGGAAAGATTAAAAGAAACCGCTCAAAAAATTGATACAGAGTTGCTTAAAAAGGAAAATATACAAAGGCAGCTTAACAAAAGCACATCTGATCCGATTGATTATACGGTTATAGAAAAATTAATGTCTAAATTTAATAATATTCTAAAGGAAGCCAGTGTGGAAAAAAGGAAGCTAGTGTTAAATCTGATAGTTGAAAAAATAAAAGTGAACCCAGATCGAACCGTAAAGTCTATAATTCTTAATTTTGATCAAAAGACAAAACGATATTTAGTTAATGAAGAGGATGAGTCAGCAATTGACTCATCCTCTTTTAATATTTCTTTAGAAATAAACTTTAATCAAATAAATCTAAAAAGGGGCGTTTAAAATGGCAAATTACACATTGCAAAAAAATGAGCAATTGGAGTTATTGAAAGAAGGAAAGGCATTAAAACAACCCGCAAAAAGGGTAAATATCGTGAGTCTCAAACTTATAAAGGAAAACAGCTTTCTTTACCCTGAAAGGAATATCAAGTCACCAGATGATGCATATAAGCTTTTAACTCAATTCCTGATAGACGCAGATCGAGAATATTTCCTTGTCGTATGCTTGGATACCAAAAATCAACCAACAGCAATAAATGTCTGTCATGTAGGGAGTTTAAATGCTAGTATAGTCCATCCTCGGGAGGTACTGAAGCCCGCTATACTATCAAATTCAGCATCAATTATTGTTGCACATAATCATCCTAGTAATGATCCCACGCCAAGTCGTGAAGACATAGAGGTGACAAAAAGGCTGGCTGAGGCAGGGAAAATAATAGGAATAGAGGTGTTAGACCATCTTGTTGTGTGCTCGGATAGATTTATTTCATTAAAAGAAAAAGGATACCTGTAGGTAATACTGTGGATTCTGGAAGGTATGTTGGTAGAAAAGATACTAGTCAATATTGTCCAAGTGAGAGAATAGTACTTTTATCATGTCCAAAGCCATATGTATTTGTTTTTCAGAACGATTATCAATCAAGCTTGCAAATTGATTAATTGAATTTTCTTTGTTAGTTTTTAATGAATCCTGGAGAAGGTAGTCAATTGTTACGCCTAGCCTATGGGCTAATTTAACTAAGGTGTCTAATGAAAGGCTACGTTCTCCCCTCTCTATTTGTCCCATATATGAAACTGAAACATTTATATCCTCGGCTAGTATTTCTTGAGTTAAGTTAAGTTTTAGTCTTTCTTCACGAATTCTACTACCAAGTTTCTTATAGTCCATGCAACCACCCTCCTATTTAAACTTTAGTAAAAGAAAGAGGGTTAATTAACGAACTGTTAGCGTTATTTACATTCTCTATATGCGTTATTTTTTTATCAATAATATGTCGAATAATGGTATAATTTAGTTATCTTGGTACTTTTTATTTATATGAATTACTGTAATTTATGAGTTTACTAGGTATTTAGAAATGATCGGTGTGGTGTAGAAAGGGGAATAGATGTGACTAACCTTTTTATTGATTGCCAACAATCAAGGGATAACAAATATTTTAGATATAACAGTTTAAATGGATTAAATAAAAAGGGAAGTGGTCAATCAAAGATAAAAATTGTAGGTCATTTAGATCATTTCACTAAAAAAACACTTTATGAAAATTACGATATTATTGCTCAAAACCTTAAAGCCTACCCAACTATAACAATATATCCAAGGGAATATGAACTAAAAGGTGGTTTTGGAGGGTTTTATCATCCTGACAAAAATCATATTGAGATAATTGACCATTTTTATTTGATTTCAATGCTGGCACATGAAATGAGACATGCTTTTCAGTATATCTATATTCCCGACATATACTTTAATATAACGATTAGTTCTGCACGAGAATATTTTAATTGCCACATTGAACGTGATGCACGAGAATATGCAATTGATTATTGTATAGTGAGGGAATATTGGGAAGAAGCAGAATACCGAAAAAAGGATGAAAGTGAAATAGAATTGGTTATTCGTAATCAATTGTCACCAAGTGTAAGAGGATTGAGTGATGATTATTTTAGACGGAACCCGTCTACGGCAAGTATTGTCCCAAGATCATACCATTATGATCAAAATTCAAGTAGGCAAGTAGCTGCTTCTTCAGGCTCAAGCCAACAAGGTTCATCTGAAGCAGCTTCAGGGTGTGTAGGATTAATAGTTATAGCAGCAATAGTAATATATCTTATTTATAAATTCATTTAATGGCTATTTAGTCCAAATTGGATAGTGTATTAAATTTATTTTTGGGTTTTTTATGGATTTAAAAATCCATAAATATAGATAGGAGGAAAAAATATTGAGTAGTTTTTTATTTTTAATAGCATTTATCATTATTATTTATATTTTATTAAGAAGTAAGGGTACACTTAGAAAAAGGATTAGAAATATTATTAAGAAACAACCAAACACAATAAGATACCTAAAGAATGGAACCTTCCAAAAACATGAGCTTTTAAAAAGTCTAAGGGATAAGGTATATGCGGAATTAAGTGGTAAAGAGCTAACAGTTGATGGACGAAAGCTTGATAAGATTATTGATCAAGAGATAATTAATGTATTGAAAGGATGGAATGGAAGAATAGGTGTATATCTAAAATCTATTAGTGTAATTGGTTTATGCTTCATAGCTCTATTTTACTTTTTAGGGAAATCTTCAGAATCTAAGGGTGTAGAGTTGGTTGACACAAAGCTTCAAAAAGAGGCAGTAACAGACAATTCAAAAGTGGATATAAAAAAAGTAAATGATTTGATCACAAGTGCAGAGGCTCATATAGGGAAATCTGAATTTACATTAGCTAAACAGGATATAGATAGTGCTTTAAAAATTGATAGTTCTTCTCAAGATGCAATTAAGTTATTGAATCAGGTCAAAGAAAAAATTAATGAGGAGAATAAAAAGAAAACTGAGGAAGAAAAAAGACATAAAAATGAAGAACACTTTAATACTGGCGTTGCATTAATGAAAAATGGTCAAGCTCAAAAAGCAATGAATCAATTAAAGAAGGTCAGTAAAGATTCTGAGTTGTATAAAGAAGCCCAAAAGAATATTGGGATAATAAAGAGGAATCAGTATGTTAACCAATGCAAGGATATAGCCTACAGAGATTTAAAAAAATCACCAGATGATTACAAAGGGGGGAATATCCACTTTTTTGGAAGAGTATATAACATCCAAGAGATTAGCGGAAAAACAATACTTTCATTATCAACGGCTCAAAATGATGGTGAGTATATCGGAGACGAGGCAATAATTCTTTTTCCTACTGGAACCAAATTAATTGAGGGAAGCTATATTGATGTATATGGTAAAATGGTCGGTAACTATCTGAATAGTCAGCAATATATTAGCAATTCCTTAAATGGTAGTCGATATAGCATATATTATGATCAACGGACTTTTCTTGATCAGGCACCAGTTATTGAAACAAGGATAATTAAAGATTCAAATCAATGGATCTATGGAAAGTAAAAGTTTATAGTATAATATTTTTCCATCCACATTGTAAATATTTCACTTTTTAATTAGGATCAGGTATGATTAATGGTTCTATAAATTTTGTCGAAAATTTAGGTTTGCAGGTATTTACGTTACGGTGAACCGTACCACAAATAGAGGCAAAAAAAGTTGAAGATAGGGCGAATATTTGCCATTAGAAGCAGGGATAGGAGGTGTTGATAAGCCTTCTTTTTCTGTTTCTAAATAGAGCATGTGGATAACTGTAAACGTATTTGAAAGGTTAACTTCCGTAAAATCAAATTCAAGTTCAACTTTATCAATTTGACGTAGATGATCATTTGTTCGTCCAACAGTGATCTGTTTAACCAACAGCTGTAGCAATTGCTTTTGTTTATCTCTAGTAGAGGACTTATAAACTTCTACAAATTTTTCTAATAGAAGATGTACCAACTCAGGAGGGATAACTTTTGTATCAGATTTACTTATTTTCGTTATTAACTTATTCCTCTTTTGTTCAATTTCACTCTTTTCAATAGCCACTTTCTGTAATCGTTCTTGCAAAACCGTAACAGGAAAAAGATTTTGTTCAAAAGCTTCTAAATATCTATTCTGAAGTGCTAGTGTTTCCTCTAACTTCAAATCAGTTTCTTCCAGTTCTTTTTTTAGTATTTTTATGGTTTCAATTGAGGTTTTAGTTAGTGAGTTAATAGTTTCATCAAACTTTTGTTTATTGGATAAAAAGCTCTCTATACGTTGAAACAGAGCGTTTTCAGCATCATAAGCTTTAACTGAATTGGCTTTACATGCAGCTGATCCCTTGTTGTGAAAATCACTGCAAACGTAAGTAATATCTGTGCTTTCTTTTGGTCCCGTCGCTTAAAGTGTAAGTAGTAATTGAAGGTACCATCCCTTGTCCGCAATCAGGACAGCGTATGATACTGCTCAATAGAAACGGTTCGTTGGATTGTCTTTGCTTGAACGATTTACTTTTCCTACGAGATTGAACAAGGCTCCAAAGTTCATCATTGATAATCGCTTCATGTTGACCTTCTACTAAAATGGGATTATCATTTCTGCCTCTTCTTCTTTTCTTATCCCAGTTTTCAACCTTTAACCAACTAATTTTTCCGTTATAGACTGGGTTGTCTAAAATAGTTGCCACTCCATTTATAGAAAAATGACGATCACGTTTGGTTCGATACCCATTTTTATTAAGCTGATTTGCAATGGCTTTTAAGCCCTTTCCTTGGGTATAAAGAGTGAATATCTGTTTAACTACTTCAGCTTCCTCTTTGTTTATTACGAGTTCCTTTTCAATAGAATCATAACCAAATATAACACCGCCATTCCATGAACCTTCTAAGGCTCGTTGTTTCATACCAAGCTTAACGTTCTCAGACAATGTATTTCGTTCCATTTCGGCAATAGAAGCCATCAGCTGAACGACTAGACGGCCTATTGGACTACTGGTATCAAAGTTCTCGGAATAAGAGATAAACTTTACTCCGTAATCTTCAAATTTGTCTAACAAAGTAAGAGTATCTAACATATTCCGCGATAAACGTGAGATTTTCCATACAAGTACCGCCTGAAATTTTTCCTGTTCAACGTCTGCTACAAGTCTTTGCATAGCAGGGCGGCCGGTGATATTCTTTCCAGAAATCCCTTCATCCACATACTCGTCGACGATTTCCCAATTATAAAGATTTGCGTATTGTCGAAGCGTTTGTAATTGAGCGTTGATACTATAGCCCTCTGATGCTTGCTCTTCAGTACTAACGCGTGCGTAAATAGCTACTTTCTTTATCTCCATCTGATTACCTCCTTTGAATTAATCATACAACGTAAAATAAAAAAGGAGAAAGGACAGTTGGCCTTTCTCCTAACTAGCAGCTACACTATTTTTAATATCTTCTTCGTTAAATTTATATATTATTTCCTTTATTTTCCGCCCTTTAGGACTAGTACCAAGCGTTACATGCACCTCTTTTATAATACTATGAAAAAGGGCTTTTTTATCATTATTAGAAATGATGTCATAGAATAATGTGAAATTATTTATTGTAAAATCTATATTTCTTTCAAGGTTTAAACTGTTTTTTACAGCGACCCTTTCTTCTAAATCCAACAATTTTTGGTTTGTATTCACTTTTTCTAGCTCGATTTCATTAGTTAGAAGAATGAAAGTTTCTTCGCTAATTTTCTTATTGGGATCTTTTGAGTGTGTAAGGTTATATAAGTCAGTTATTCTTTTATCAGCAAGTTTAAGTGATTTATTTAAAGCCCTTATTTCATCATCTAAAGAAACTAAAACACTATCTAAATTAGTAATAGTTAATTGAAAGAGTATCGATGAAAGCTCCATTCCATTAAATACAGATAGAATTTGATTAAATACATATTCTTCAGCATATTCTTTAGAAACAAGATTAGACGAACAAGCACTTTTGCCACTGCTTTTATTCCGGTTACACTGATAGTATTTATATTTTTGACTACTGTTTCCTTGTACCATAGGAGAGCCGCACTGAGGGCATTTTATTAATCCAGACAAAGGGTAAGATCCGGGATGAATTTTCTCAGGTGTATAACTCTTTTCTTTTCTTAATTCTTGAGCTTTATCCCATAACTCCTGAGATATAATACTTTTATGTTTGCCCTTTCTGTATTCATTACTCCATTTTATTTCCCCAATGTAAATTCTGTTTTCCAAAATTGTTTTTACAGCAGTAATTGTCCATTCTTTATTATGCTTAGTTTTAATACCTTGAAGATTTAATTCTGAAGCTATCTTTTTATATCCCCAAGCATCGTATGAATATCTTTTGAAGATATATTCTACCACCGCTGCTTCTGAGGGGACGATTCTTAACTTTTTACTAACAGACTCATAGCCGAATACTACTCCACCATTAAAATAACCTTTTTCAGCTTTTGCTTTCATTCCATTTGAAGTCCTTAGAAGGATATTATCTCTTTCTTTTTCAGCAAGGTAGGCATTAATATAATACGATGTTTTAGAATCTGGATTTTGTGTATTTATGTTATCTGCAATGGATATAAAATGTTTGTTTACATCTCCAAGCTTGTTCCAAAAAAATATTGAATCCAAAAAGTTTCTAAATGCGCGATCCAACTTATATACAATTAGGCAATTAACATCCTCGTTTCCAATAAACTGGTTATACATTTTGATGAACTCAGGGCGACCTTCAATGCTTTTTGCTGATCCTTCCTCTATATAAATAGTCACTATTGTTATTCCATTTTCTTGGCAGAACTCTTTTATCGCTAGAATTTGTTGTTCAATCGATGTATTAGATAATTGCTTTTCGGTACTAATACGAACATAAACTATTGCCTTTTTTATTTTAATTTGCATTTTATTTTTTACCTCCCTTTTCTAGATACTCATCGATATTAGAGTTGTATTTAATAATCAGGTCAGAAAATAACTGTAAAAATTGTAAAGCCTTTTTTGCACCTAAATCATTATGAATAGTTAAGATTTTTTCATAGTACGCATTATAATCTAATGGATTTTTGTTATTCATGTTATAACCTCTTTAATCAAAAATATATAACCAAATAAATGCCGGCTATCTATTTAGCTGAAAGACATAGTACATTTAAAATCTTAATATTTTAAGAGGTTTTAAAAAATTGGCTCTACGCCAAAATCTGTTCTTGCTTAAAAAAGAGTACAAAAAAACATCTGTATCCGTTAATGTTGAAAGTACGACCAAACAACAGAGCGAGGTATACAGATGCATTCCCATTCTATCAAGGTTTTACTCGATTTACCAGAGTTAAATGTATGTGCTATTCAAAAAGAAAAAGATCAAGTGCTCATTGAAGTGACACCGATTGATGCCACACAGCCTTGTCCAGTTTGTACATCAACGCAAACGATTCGTCGTGGCACGGCTTATCAACGAAAAGTACGTCACCTCCCTGCGTTTGGGAAACGGGTGTATTTACTGCTGCCCGCTATCCGTTTAACATGCAAAGATTGTCATGCCCATTTTGTGTGGCATTACGACTGTGTTGCGCCAAAAAAGCGCTATACAAAGGCATTTGAAGCCACGTTACCGAAACAAGCGATAGGAGCGACGATTGCCCATGCGGCGCGCCTCTCTGAAACACCACCAACAACGGTTCACCGTGTTGTACGTCAATGGATGGCAGTGGAGTCGGTTCGCGTTCAAAGACGATGCGCACAACAGGCTAAAGTGAGTACGGGTCTTGTACTGGGTATCGATGACTTTGCGATTCGTAAAGGACATCGCTATAACACCGGCTTACACGATTTACGTGGTGGCACGTTTTTAGATGTCATCCCAGGTCGTACGATTGCAGAATTACAGGATTATTATCAAGCGCAGCCGATTTGGCAGACGCTTAATCCCGTCGCTGTCGTCATAGATTTAGCGCAAGGCTATCATACATTCGTAAAAGAAATGGATCCAAATGCCATTCGAATTGCCGATCGTTTTCACGTCAATCGTTACGTAACGGATACCTTACAAACTATGCGAAAACAGGTTCAAAAGAGCCTTTCTCCCTGTGCGAAAGCCGATTTAAAACAACACTTCCGTATTCTTGGTAAACGTCATGACCAGCTCACAAGAGACGAAATGGTGATTTTAAAACGACTGCTTGGTTATGCGAAATTACTTCGCCAAGTGTATGAATGGAAAGAAGCCTTCATTGCTTGGCATGACTGCAGTCCATCGTATAGCCTTGCCAAAAAAGGTTACGAAAGATGGCTGGCGCAAGGAAAAGCAATTGACCATCCGATTGTAGAAATCTGTTTAAAAACGATGCACAATTGGCAAGAAGAAATCTGTAATTATCATCAATTGCGTTTTACGAATGCATCGGTTGAAGGAAAAAATAATAAAATCAAGGCTCTGCAGCGTCGTCACTATTTCACTCGCAATCCGGAGTGCTATAAGCAACACATTTTATTGGAGTGCAATGAAGAATGGATTCAATACGGCTACGGCTCTTAGTCAAGAACATGTTTTGATAAAGAGCCGCAATGGTTATACAAAATTTTAACTTTGATAGGTTTAGATTTAATTAAAAGTAGTTATCCAGAGTATAGGAAAGGGAAATATCTGGAAATAAAAGTAAGGCAAACAGCGGAGTTCCTTTTTTATTCATATGAAAAGCATAAGGTTTGGAATAAAGCAATAGAAGATTTTTTGGGGATTTATTCAATCCCAATTATGTCAATTCATAAAAGTAAAGGTCTTGAGTTTGAGTCTGTGATTTTATTGGGACTAGAAGATAGAGCTTTTTGGAATTTTGAGGATTCTCCAGATGATGAAACATTTACATTTTTTGTTGCAATGTCTAGAGCAAAAACTCGAATGATTTTTACCTTTTGTAAAAACCGCTTCTATGGACAAGAAAGATCTAAGATAAATGTCATTTATCAAATGTTGGAAAATGCAGACGTTAAACAATTCGATTGGACATAAATAATGTTGATTTTAAAATCAGAAATATCACTAATAAGAAAAAGGGCATTGGTAAAATCGTTTACCAATGCTTTATTTTTGCCTCTTAAATAACTACGGTGAATCGTACCATAAGTAAAGAAATGTTTTTATAAGCTTTATAATATGAATAACACCTATTTATATAATTGGATTTTTTAACCAGATTCAATTGAGAGTATTTTACTCATCTAAAAAGACAGATTTACTTAAATGCTCTCTAGCAACAATTAGGCTCATCGATTATTGGTAGCAAACAAACGGTAAAAGAAAAGCCGCAGACATTTTTGGAGCAAAGCCAGGCGGATGTGATGAAATTATGGTCATTTCCCAAATTTTCGACCACAACGCTTGCTTGTGTTATTGTATAATTATGACAGATATCACACAAAGCGATAGATTGTAAACAAAATGAGTTTGGGACATAACAAAATGATTGCTTCTAAAAGACGAACACTAGCTGTTCCCATCTCTTTGATTTGTCTGAACACGTTCGTTCCATTGCGCTACGGCCACTCACTTTCCGCGGGGAGGAACCTGAGCTTCCTCGCTGCGCTGCGGGATCTCAGTTTTCCCTCTCTTTCCCGCAGGAGTCGAGTGTCCTACGCTCCATTCCACCCTGTTTCCAACATTGTTTTCACAATCAACAAAAAACCTGAACGATTAAAAGTTATGAACTCTCAATCGTTCAGGTATAGTAAGGACTGAACTACTTATGTCTCAGTCTCATTTTGTTTACGTTATGAGTTATTCGATAAGAAAAATTAAAAGTTTTGCCTTTTTGAATTTGCATCCGTCAAAGGGTCGATATTAATATTGTATTTTATTTTAATGTCCATCTTCTCAAACATTTCAATCCATTTTTTTTCTTCCATTGGTTTTGAGAATGGTCTTTTTGTTTGTATGCCAAGCTGTAATGGATCCACTTTCAATTCTTGCATCTTTTTAACTAGTTCATGTGTTTGTTTTTCAAGATGGGTTTCGATATCTTTTTTCATATTTTCTAACTGCTGTGGGTCAAATAATTGCTTCTCTCCCCGGTATTCCTCAATCCTAGTGTCTATATTCACGGTATAGGTCATTGTAGAATAACTGCTATCGATATCTACTATTACTTTAGATCTAACATGACCCAGTACAATTTCAAATTTTTGAATTGGTAAAACAACTAAGTAGTGACCGTTGTTTATCAGCTGGAAGATACGATCATCTAAAGATGAAATAGTTTCAACTAGCTTGTCATCTTTAAACAAGGCTGTACCTTCATAGTTGACCCCATCCTCTTCTATTTTGAATACAGGCAAAAAAGGATCTGAATAAGGAGTATAGAGCAAATGTTTAAATTGATGAAGATTAACGACAGTTAATTCTCCTTGGTTTTTTTCCTCATAATGCTTCAGCATTCGGTAAAACGAGTAATCAAAGTTTTCATCTTTGTCCAATTGACTTTCCAAGTATTCATCAAAATTTCCTTTTACGATTACTAAATAGATTCTCGGAGAAATATCCGGATCAGTCAATAATACATTTATAATGGACATAATTCCCTCTTTTGCAAGTTCATCACTAACTACCAGCATCCGCATTTGTCCGAATTTAATTTCCTGGTTGAAGTTTAAGTTGTACTTCTGTACTCCCTCCTTTAATAAGCTGACTTCTTGCGACATAACAAACTTATTTTCTTTACTTAGAGGAGGCATAATTGTACTGACTTTTAATTTCCCTTTATCCCCCTTACTAATTGACAAAAAGGTAACGGGGGAAATTTCTTCAATAAGGTTGTTTTCGGTAACAGGGGCACAGCCAGATAACCAAAAAGTCATAAAAAGGAGTATCAATATTTTACATATCTTTTTATGTAGACGCATGTTTTTTAACCGCCTCTTTTTTCATTACTAAAACTAAAACAATAACAAGTGGAACAAGAAAATAGCTTATGCTTCCAGCTATAATTTGAAGATTAAGTAAAAAGTTCTGCTTCTCCCAAGACTTCCAAAATAATTCATTCACAAGAACCATTCCAATAAAAATAAGGAATACACTGAATAACAAACCTTTACCACTGGTCGGCTTGCTCATTTTACCAAAAGCTATTTTAGATGCTCCATAAAACAATAATAGAAATAGAGAAACTGCAAAAACTAGGTTAAATAATAGAAAGGAAAGCATCATTATATCAATTCGTTCAAACACTGGGTTTTGTAAATAACGGCCCATATTAATAATTGGATAGTGAGTTTTACTTAAAAAATTGGAACCGAAATAAAATAAGGATGCTATAAATAGGAATACATACTCTACAACGGTGAGAGCGTTTCCGTAAGACAAATAGCGAAATGTTTTATTGTTTGTTTTAAGCCATGGTCCCAAAAATACCAGAAATTCCGGACCAGAATAGGAAGACAAAATAAAAAAAACGGCTTTCCAATTTTCTACTTTCCACTCCATTGGAATAAGTGGATACAAATCACTGAGTTGAGCTATTGGAGGGAAGACGAAACAAACGAAACATGTGAACATCCAAAATGTACAGAAAAAAGAAATCAACACAAAACGAATGGTATGTTCAACGCCCCTACCTGCGATATAAAAACATAACAACAAAATAAAAAAGACAAGAAAATTTGTATCTGTTGATGGAAGTATAAATGTTTGAACAATTTCGCTGAATCCTAACGTTATGACGGAAAGTTTAAGTAGAATAAAGAACAACCCGATGAAAGAGAGAAAACGTACCAATTTTTTTCCAAATAATTGGACAAATCCATTATATCCATTGCTAGATAAACGGGTTAAAAGCCACTTCGATAAAAGAAGAAGGTTTAGTTGGGATAATATCCCGACAGCTATAAGCACCCAAATCATATATGGATTGATCAAGATATTTGGCATAATCAGATAAAAGTATAGCATTTGGAGGCGATTTACCAACAACATGGCATAGAACCCATTATAGGTTTCATTCTTTTTAAATAATTGGTGGGTTTCCATCATCAAGTCATCTCCTAGTTTTATCTCTCTTCTGTTTTAGAGGTTTAAGATGCTTTGGACGCTCCAACATTTTGACTAATGGCCCTCGAATGAATAAGTCAATCCAATCCTTACCGAAAAAAGGGGAAACTGGTGAAAAATAGGGTTGCTTGAGTGAAGACAAGCTATTAAGATGAGCCAAAATAGCAATGCTTCCTAGTGCAATCCCAATTATCCCAAGTAAAGAAGAAAAAACAAGAAGTATCAATTGAATTAATGAATTTGTTTTTGTCATAAGGTAGTTGGGAATAAGAAAGGAAGCTATCGTCGAGATCCCAACCAGGACAATTAATACCTTGCTAGCGAATCCAGCCTCAACAGCCGCTTGACCAATCACAATACCACCAATAACGCCAAGTGTTTGACCAGTTTTTGTAGGCATTCTTAAACTTGCTTCTTTCATGACTTCAATAAAAATTAACATGATAAATGCTTCCCAAAAAGGAGTAAAAGGAAGCATGCTCCTTGATTCGACCAAGACCAGAAGTGTTTCCATAGGAATCATTTGATAGTGATGAGTTGTGAATGCCACATAGAAAGGAATCAATGTGATTGACAGAACAAAACTGGCATATCGGATGATGCGCAAAAAACTGGCAATTACCCATCGATTAATATAGTCATCGGGTGATTGGAATAAATGGAAAAAAGTAATGGGTGCAACAAGAGCAAATGGTGTATTGTCTACCAGAAGGGTGATCTTTCCTAATCCCAGAGAATAAGCAACTATATCAGGCCGGTCAGTTTGCTGAAACTGAGGAAAAATACTGTTTTGATGTTCCTCCATGAATTCCGCAACTTGAGAGGAGTCAAAGAAGAGATCAAAATTAATTTCAGAAATCTTCTCTTTGACTGTTGAAACAAATTCTGGATTAGTCAGCCCCTCTATGTACATTAAAACAACACTTGTCTCGCTCATAGAACCGACAGTAAACTTCTCTGCTTTCAGTTCATGTATGGGGAGTCGTCTTCGAATAAGCGTAATATTTTGTTCTACTTGTTCACTAAAGCTGTCCTTTGCTCCGAACATAATGGTTTCTGTTTCGGAAGTTTCAATGGCACGTCCAATAGGATTTTTTAATGGCACAGCTAACCAAAGGTGTTGCGAAGAATCAAATAACAAAATGGAACCTGAAAACAACTGTTTTTTTGCCTCTATAAAATTAGGAATGTGAATAATGGAGGAATTCGTAATACAATCTTGAATAGACGGTTTGGAACATTTATTTAAAGGTTTTATAATGCTTTCATTTAACTTTTCTTGGTCAATGAGAGTTCGTATGTAAACAAGATGAATTTTTCGAATAACGGAAATGTCAATTTCCACAAATTCTGCATCATCCATTTGAACGAGGCTTTTTTTCAGAGCTTCTATCGATAATTCAGATTCAGCTATTGATTGAGCAGCAAGCTTACTTTCAATCTGTTTTTTTTTCCAAAACATGTACATCTCACCCCTCTTATTGAGAAAAAACATTTCTATTCGTACTTAAAACTCCATATTCGTACACATTATTAGCAATTTAACTTTAAAATATACAAAACACGAATCTTACTAGCCAGGGAGTTAAAATTAGAGATGAATAACAAAGATATAGCAGAGATTCGAAAACAATTTAAGTTGGATAACGATTTACTGAAAATCGCTGACATTTATAGCGTTTATATCAAGCCAATCCCGTTATTAAACTTGTCTCTCGAATTTGTGGATTTCCGTTCCTTAGCTTTACGGACAACGCCGCAGACATTAATCACATCCTTTATGCTGGGAGCAAAGCGAATAAACCGTATCGAAAATGTGTTGAACTGCAATGAAATCATGACTGCCGAGGAAGATAAAGCGGTGTTTGAAGAAATTATAAAAGCAGTGATTGGTGATGAAGTAAATTCGAATACCTTCGCCAATGTATATGATGAAATCAATAGTATGTTAGTGGTGGAAGAAGACACTGAGACATAAGTAGTGGAGCCCCTACTATACCTGAACGATTGAGAGTTTCTCACTTTTAATCGTTCAGGTTTTTTGTTGATTGTGAAAACAATGTTGGAAACAGGGTGGAATGGAGCGTAGGACACTCGGCTCCTGTGGAAAACTGAGATCTCAAAGCGCAGCGAAGAAGCTCAGGTTCCTCCCCGCGGAAAGCGAGTGGCCGTAGCGCAATGGAACGAACGTGTTCAGATAACCTAAAGAGATGGGAACATCTATTGTTCGTGTCCAAAACTCAAACTCTTTTAATCAAAATTTAATTATCAAAACATCTAAGCAGACAATAAAATCTTCTTTTCCACTTCTAGCTTCCGGTAGATAAGCGCAATTAACATCGCAGGTAAGCTACACGCAAGCATTCCAATGAAAGCATATCTTGGCTCAATTTCATATAAGAAGCCACCGAAAACTGTGAATACAGCCGTGCTCCAGCTGAGTGCGAAAGCTGAGTACATGCCTTGAGCTTTTGGAATATGTGTATGTGGAATGTTTGCTGTTAAGTATTTCATGAAAGCATAGTGCCCCATCGCAAATGAAAACGCATGTAGGGTTTGGGCCATACAAAAGACAATAATGTTTGGAAAAATGAATACTAACACCCATCGCAGAGAAGAGCCAGCTGCAGCTAATGCTAATAGGGTACCCGGTGAAAATCGGCTAAAGCGTTTATCTGCAATCGAAAAGAAAATAATCTCAGCAATAACGGCAATATTGATAATGACACCGATTAGATAGATTGGCGCATCGATTTCTTTTAAAAAGATATAGCCATAGTTGTAATAAGTAGCATGGGCGGCTTGAAGCAGCACCACAATAATAAGTACAACTAAGAAATGTTTGGTGCGAAATAAATCTATGATATTTACCTTTTTACCTTGGTTTATTTGTGGTTTCTTCGATAAAATGTCCGGAGCACTTGTGAAACTAAGAGCGACAAAGCAGCTAATCCCAAGCAGTAGCGCCCAAAAGATCACGTTATCTCCAAGTATTCCTGTAAATACAGTTAACAGGATACCTACAGACACAAATCCAATCGATCCCCATTGACGACTTTTTCCGTAGTGTTTCAGCTGTTTACTTTGTACAAGAACACCAGCGACGCTATCTAAAGCTGGCATTAAGGTTGGGTAAAAAATATGCAAAAAGACGGTTACAACTAGTAAGCTTGTAAACGAATTAGCTGGAATGTAACAAAGAATCCCAATCAACGTGCCAATTCCCGCAATATTTAAAAGCGCTTTATTGCTGACTCGTTCTAATAAATAAGGAAAAGCAAATAGTGTAGAAAGCCCCCTCGCCACTAAGCCAATACTCATAATAAAACTAGCTTCTGAAACGCTAATTCCTTTTGTTTGAATCATCCAGCCCGACCAATAGGGTAGAAAAATTCCCCATGTCAGAAAAAAACTAAAAAAATGTGTGCTCATCCACCGTTGTGTATTCATTCGTATCCTCCTTATCAATCGCATGATATCATGAGAATAAATATGATTACTATGAGATATCTCATAGTTTTGAGGTGGCAGATGGAAATTTACAAAGGTGAAAAAAAGCGGTTGTATCTAGAAAGGCATTCAATTGCTAATCAGTTTTCTTTTGAAATTGAAGAGTTTCTTGAGGTACGAGAGTATAAGCGCGATGAGTGGATTATCCGCGAAGGAAGGAGACCAGATTTTTTATTTTATGTGACAGAAGGAAAAGCGAAAATATACGTAACACATCAAAACGGGAAAGTATCGCTTCTTAACTTTATCAATGCGCATGATTATATCGGTGAAATGGAATTATTAAACGATGTGTACTATACAAAAGGAATTCAAGCCGCCACCAAAACAGTTTGTTTGGTGTTGCCTTTCTCCCAATGTCGCACCAGGTTGCTTGAAGACGCTAAGTTTCTTCGAGAATTAACAAAGTTTTTGAGTGTTAAAGCAACGTTAATGGCAGCTAAATACTCACAGAGCTTAGCTTTCCCTCTAGAGAACAGGCTTGCGGACTTTATTATACAGACGGCTGATAACGGAGTTTACCGAGAAAAGCACGTCATTGTTTGTGACTATCTCGGTGTTTCGTATCGCCACTTGTTGCACGTATTGACACAGTTATGTGAGAAAGGATACCTGCAAAAAGAAGGTAGAACCTATAAAATTAAAGAGCAGTATGCTTTATATGAACTTGCCGAGGCGATTAAGAATAAAAGCATGTAAGCTCAAGCTGAATATATAGTAAAACCTCATAAAATCGCATAAAATAATGTTAAAATAAACAGCGGTGAATAATTTCTATTTTAAGTGCAGCTGTTCATAGGAATGTTCTCACCCTTCAACTAAAGAAAGGAGGGGGTTTTCATGATTAAATTAAATCGTGTAAGTAAAAGATTTGCACAGTTTCAGGCGATTAAAGAGTTATCTTTAGAGATAAATAGCGGTGAGATTCATGGAATTATTGGAGCGAGTGGAGCGGGGAAGTCAACGTTGCTTCGTCTTATGAACCTACTTGAAATTCCAGATGAGGGAGAAGTAGAAGTGAATGCTCAAATCTTAACAAAGATGAGTGGGAAGAAGCTTCGAGAAGCGAGAAAGTCGATTGGGATGATCTTTCAACACTTTAATCTAATTTCTAATAAGACAGTGTACGATAACGTAGCTGTTTCATTAGAGCTAACAAGATCTCCAAAAGAGGAACAGAAAAAGCGCGTGCTAGAATGCTTAAGCTTTGTTGGCTTAGCTGAGCTAAAAGATAAGTATCCAGCTCAGCTAAGCGGTGGCCAAAAGCAGCGTGTGGCCATTGCAAGAGCTTTGGCAAACAAGCCGCAAGTGTTACTTTGTGATGAGCCGACCTCATCTCTGGATTCTAATACTACAGCTGATCTATTAAAAGTATTAGAGGATATTAATCAGCACTTAGGTGTGACCATCGTGATTGTCAGCCATGAGATGGAAGTCATTAAAAGCATATGCAATCGCGTCACCGTTCTCGAAAATGGATCTCTCTATCAAACGGTAACGACAAAGCCAAAAGGTGTTCAAATGAAAGAGAATCGGGCACAATATTTTGTAGATCAATTAACAGAGGGAGAGGAAATAGACAATGCTTGAAGTTTTGGCACAATATGAAACTGAAATATGGCAATCTATTGGTGAAACCTTTGTGATGGTTGGTGTTTCAATTTTAGTTGCAGTTCTCATCGGACTTCCCGTTGGTACTTTTTTATTTCTTTGTCGGAAGGGGCAATTGATTGAAAATCAACTCATATTTTCAATCTTAAACCTAATGGTAAATACAATTCGCTCGTTTCCATTTTTATTACTGGTCGTCTTCCTCATACCGTTTACTCGTTTTGTCCTCGGGACAGCAATTGGAACAGCAGCAGCAACAATTCCACTCTCGATTATTGCCATTGCGCACTACTCACGTCTTGTTGAGCAATCGCTGTTAGATGTGCCTAAAGGTGTTATCGAAGCAGCGATTTCGATGGGGGCATCTGTTCGAGAAATTATGTTTAAGTTTGTTTATGTAGAAGCACGCTCGGGTCTAATCCTTGGACTGACGACATCCATTATTAGCTTTATTTCGTATTCGACTATTATGGGAGTTGTTGGCGGAGGAGGAATTGGTGATTTCGCCATTCGGTATGGGTATCAACAATTTAAAACAGATTTAATGATGTACATGATTATTATTATGATTGTGTTGGTGCAGTTCGTCCAATTTGTTGGAATGACTGTGGCCAGAGTGTTGGATAAAAGATAAATAATGGAGGAAAAAAAATGAAAAAACTATTCTTTTTTATGTTGGTGCTTGTTGTAGCACTAAGTGGTTGTGGCCAAGCAAACAAAACAAATGAAAATAAAGATAAGCAAGGACAAGATGGAGAAGAAGTTACGTTAAAAGTAGCCTCTTTAATACCACCAATGACAGAGATTTTAGACCTTGTAAAGCCAAAGCTAAAGGAAGAAGGCATTGACTTACAAGTAGAAGTCTTGAGTGATAACGTACAGCCCAATAGCGCGCTTGCAGCTAGAGAAGTAGATGCAAACTTCTTTCAACACGTGCCTTATATGGAAGAATTTAATCGTAATAACAACGCAGAATTAGTAGCCGTTGAGCCAATTTATTTTGCAAATTATGGCGTATATTCAAAGAACTATAAGTCAGTAGAAGAATTACCTGATGGTGCGACTGTGGCCATTGCTAATGACGTTTCTAATATTGATCGTTCTCTTTCTTTGCTTGCGCAGCATGATGTTATCAAGTTAGGTGACAAGAAAGATACGTATTATACGAAGGCGGACATTAAAGAGAATCCCAAAAACCTTAAGTTTAAAGAAGTTGATTTACTGATGCTATCGAGAATGTATGATGATGCGGATGCGGTAGTCATGACGCCAGCTTATGCCGCGCCTCTTGGTTTAACACCAAAAAGTGATGCACTTCTTACTGAAGGAGTAGACAATGATTTTGCAATTACCTTAGTAGCGCGCAAAGATAATGCTGATTCAGATGCAATTAAAAAGCTAGCTGAAGCAATGACAAGCCCAGAAGTTCGTAAATTCTTAGAAGAAAAGTACGATGAAACAGCTATTCCAGCCTTTAAATAAATAAAAAAGCCATTTGAATATTTGGGAGGGGATCTATTAAAGGTTTGGCAGCACCATTCATTTTAGCTTTTATTTTAGGTGGAATGATGGAAAATTCGCTTCGTCAATCGTTGACGATTTCAGGGGGATCCTGGAATATTTTCTTAACGAGTCCATTGGCTATGTCACTGATTGTATTAACGATCTTAGCAGTGATAGTGCCAGCATGGAGAGGGCGTTCTAAGCGTAAAAAAGAAAATACTCAAATTGGAATGTAACTATAAAAAAAGAACCCTTGTCCAAAGACAAGGGTTCTTTCAATTGGATAAATCGTTAACTTTTAATCAGTTACGGATTAGATAATCAAAAGCACCTAAAGCTGCTGTTGCACCTGAACCCATGGAGATAATAATTTGTTTATAAGCACTGTCTGTGCAGTCTCCCGCAGCGAATACGCCAGGGATGTTAGTCGCACCATGCTTATCAACAACGATTTCTCCCATACGTGTACGTTCTACATCATCGCCTAACCAATCAGTGTTTGGTACTAAGCCTATTTGAACGAATACACCTTCTAATTCAACGTGTTTTTCTTCCTCTGTCTCACGATCAATGTAAGTAATACCGTTTACTTTATCAGTTCCGGTAATTTCTTTTGTTTGAGCGTTTTTCACGACAGTTACGTTTGGAAGGCTGTTTAGGCGCTCTTGTAATACAGCATCGGCTTTCAGTTCAGACATATATTCAAAAACAGTTACGTGATTTACGATACCTGCAAGGTCAATCGCTGCTTCCACGCCTGAGTTTCCACCGCCAATAACGGCTACGCGTTTACCTTCGAATAAAGGACCATCGCAGTGTGGGCAGTAAGCTACACCTTTGTTTTTGAATTCTGCTTCTCCAGGTACACCAACATTACGCCAGCGAGCACCTGTTGAAAGGATGACTGTTTTACTTTTTAAAACAGCGCCATTATCCAGCTCAAGTTCGACAAGGTCTTTTTTCTTTAAGCTACGAGCGCGTACTAAATTCATTACGTCAATGCCGTAATCTTTAACATGCTCTTCTAAGCTTGCTACGAGTTTAGGACCTTCTGTTTTCTTAACGCTAATAAAGTTTTCGATGCCCATTGTGTCCATAACTTGTCCACCAAAGCGCTCGGCTACAATACCCGTGCGAATACCTTTACGCGCTGCATAAATCGCGGCACTTGCACCAGCCGGACCGCCACCAACAACAAGTACATCGTAAGGATCTTTATCAGCAAACTCTGCTGCATCTGGGCCGCTGCCCAGTTTATTTAAAATTTCTTCGATTGTCATACGACCGCTGCCAAACTCTTCACCATTAAGGTAAACAGTTGGAACTGCCATAATATCTTTGCTTTCTACTTCTTCTTTATAAGCCGCACCGTCAATCATTGTGTGAGAGATACCATTGTTTAAGATACTCATTAAGTTTAGAGCTTGTACAACATCTGGGCAGTTATGGCAGCTTAAGCTGATATAAGACTCAAATTTGTATTCGCCCTTAATGTTCTTAATCTGGTCAATCACTTTTTGATCAACTTTTGGTGCACGTCCACTTACTTGTAATAAAGCAAGAACTAATGAAGTAAACTCATGTCCTAAAGGGACGCCGGCAAATGTTACACCTGTATCTTCACCGATACGATTTACGCTAAAGCTCGGTGTACGCTCTAATTCAGCTTTTTCAACTTTAATGCGAGATGACATTGTTGCTAGTTCATCTACTAATGAAAGCATGTCGCGAGATACTTTATCTTCTCCCGCGCTTACTTTTAGCATAATGTCACTTTCTAATAATTGAAGATACTGATCTAGCTGTGCTTTGATATTTGCATCTAATAACATGTAATCAAACTCCTTAGATTTTACCTACAAGGTCAAGTCCTGGTGTTAGTGTTTCAGAACCTTCTTGCCATTTAGCTGGGCAAACTTCACCTGGGTTTTTACGTACATATTGTGCTGCTTTAATTTTGTTAACAAGTGTGCTTGCGTCGCGGCCGATACCACCAGCGTTGATTTCAACAGTTTGGATAATGCCATCTGGATCGATGATAAATGTTCCGCGATCAGCAAGACCTTCTTCTTCGTTTAATACTTCAAAGTTACGCGAGATTTTTTGTGAAGGGTCACCAATCATAATGTATTCAATTTTGTTAATTGTTTCTGAATGGTCATGCCATGCTTTGTGTGTGAAGTGTGTATCTGTAGAAACTGAATATACTTCTACGCCTAATTCTTTTAATGCTGCGTATTGGTCTTGTAAATCACCTAATTCAGTTGGACATACGAAAGTGAAATCTGCTGGGTAGAAGCAAACTACGCTCCATTTACCTTTAAAGTTTTCTTCAGTAACCTCAAGGAATTCACCTTGTTGGTAAGCTTGTGCTACGAATGGTTTTACTTCAGTTCCGATTAATGACATATCGAAATTCCTCCTCAATAAATTATAATAATTCTAATTCAATACTCATTATTATATAAAACCTGTTGTTTTGTCAAAGGAAATATAGCAAGTTTTTTAAAAAAGTTGTCTGATCGTCTGATTTCCTTTGAAAAGCAAGGTTTTGTACAGTGTTTCTACATATATCTTATCACTCTTGTGCGTTTTTTATCTAATAATATGATTGTATAAACTGGAAATGTATAAGTGTCTTTTTTATCTAATGGAGGAAAGGAAGTATGAAAATAAAAGGTGATGATTGAGAATAATTGAAGCCCGTTACATTAGCTTCATTTTGCTGACAACAGAAAAGTATACGGTGTCATTTGAAATAGGATAAAAATGGTATTTTATTTATATTCTAATTACATTTTTTGGGTTTAAATACCTATATAAAAAAATATCTTAAGAAGAAAATGTATAAAAATTCATGAATTATAAATAGTAAATCTTATAAAAAAACCAGTATAAACCAAAAAAACATTATTTTACATATTTTTAGGGGTAGTAAGTATTACTTCGGTATGATTGACGTAATATAAGCCTTGTTATAGTCTATAAATGCTTTAGGAAGGGCTTTTCAGGTGGTTTAACAACATAGAAAAGGAGCCAATAAATGAGAAGCTTTCAAGTTCGATTATTACTGCTTCTAGTAATATTTATTATCTTACCATACTTCCTGTCGGTGTTTATTATTTATGGAAATACAAAAAGTAGCATTGAGAACAAAGAGTTGGAAAAAAGCCGTGAAGAGCTACGTGAAGCGGGAAATGATCTTGAGCAACACTTTGAAAAAATGATTACATTGCCGTATTCCGTTTATAACATGCCAGATATACTACAAGTTTTTGATGAGGGCTTGCCAAAAGAAAATAGCAGTAATTTTTTATCTTTTGAAAAGAGTATTGAAACATTTTCAGCGACAAGGCCAGAATTGGTGCAGCTCCGCTTTTATTTTCACAAGGAAAAAGAATCATTGATTGTTTATAAATCAAATTTGAGCGCACCAAAAACACAAAGTAATTATGTCAAGCACCCTCCATTTAAACAGCTTTATCAATCAGAGCAAGATTATGTGATTGAAGAACCGCATAAAGCTAAAAATTATGACAACGTTCCAATTATCCCTAAGACAGAAGATTCCATGGTAGTAACAATGCATCATAAAATTAAAAACATTTTAAGTGAAGAGTTTCTTGGCTTTCTAACAATGGATATTGATATTACTTCGTACTCTCCATTAGTAAAACAGCTTGAGGGAGACGATGGTACATCGGTTTTCTTACTTAACGAAGATTATAAAGTAATGTATTCCAGTGATTCAAAGCAAATGGGACAAATGATTAATAAAAAGGAGCTTACAGCATTGAGTGAGTCAACAGAGCTTGTACTCACTGAAAGCTTACAGGCACCACTGAATAACTGGCGAGTAGTGAAGATTATTTCTAAAGATGCCTTGTTTCAAGATGCTAAAAAAGCGGCTTATACAAACGTTGTGTTGGGATTGGGCGTGGTAGTGCTGGGAGTAATTATGGTTTTTCTAATCTCACGCATTGTCACAAAGCCAATAAGAGTTTTGAGTGATAAAGTACGATCCATTGAAGGTGGAAACATGGATGTGATGCTTACAACTTCTCGCAAAGATGAGATTGGCCATTTAGAAAATCATATGCAAGAAATGCTGCACCGTATTAACAATCATATTGATCGGGAATATAAGTTGGAGATTGAAGTAAAGAAAAGTCAGCTAAGAGCGCTCAAGTCTCAAGTGAATCCACATTTCTTATTCAATGCTTTGCAGTCAATAGGCGCTGTTGCTTTAGATTCTGGAGCAAAAGGGGTTTATGGATTGATCATTTCTTTATCAAAGATGATGCGTTACTCATTGCAAGCAGATCAATTAGTAACAGTAGATAAAGAGCTAGACTATATCCATTCTTATTTGGTGCTACAAAAAGAGCGGTTTGGAGAAGAGGTCGATGTTCAATTCTCAGTAGATAAAGAAGTTGAGAATGAGCTTATTCCGAGTATGCTCCTACAACCTTTAGTTGAAAATTATTTTAAGCATAGCTATGAAAAGTATAGTGACGAATCACGTTTAGAAATTATTGGTAAAAAAGAAAGGGGAGTTATTAAGCTAGCAGTGAAAAGTTATGGTCCAACCCTTCAAGAAGCTGAGCTGAATTCACTTCGTCAAACCATTTATAACCGTAGTGCTACACAAAAAGGTATAGGGTTGAAGAATATTTATGATCGGCTATTGCTACATTTTGGTCATGAAGCAGCGTTTCATATTGATAGCCTAGAGGGAAAAGGCTTTGAGGTAATGATGACAATTCCTATTAATAAGTAGAATTTCAATTTGAATAAAACAGCTATTGATTTGACTGCTAAGGGAGGTAAATATAGTGAAAGCGTTGATTGTTGATGACGAGAAAAATGTTCGTAAAGTGATGCGCCAACTAGGAGAATGGGAAAGCGTAGGAATCAATGAAGTGTTAGAAGCTACTAATGGCATAGAGGCTTTGGAGATAATTGAAAAAGAAAAGCCTGGTGTGATTTTTACGGATATTAAAATGCCAAAAATGAGTGGTTTACAGCTGATTGAAAGGTTAAATCAACATTCGTATACAGGAAAAGTCATACTTGTTACGGGGTATGATGATTATACATTTATGCGCAAAGCTATTCAATTAAATAGCTTTGATTACTTGCTGAAACCAATTGACCCCGAAGCTTTTCAACAAGTGTTAACAAAAGTAGTAGACTCTTTAGAGGCAGAACAAGAAGAAAACGAAGAAATACTAGCCGAGGCTAAAAAACTTCGTCACAGTCAACTAATGACGTCCTTATGTTTAAATGAAGGAACAGATACAGCATTTTTACATTCAATAATTCCAGAAGCGGAAGACATAGATTTTACACTGCTATATTTTTATCAAGGACATCAACCTGATCCTTGTATTAATGAGCTTTCAAATGAATTACAAGCGCGGAATATGGGAGCAACTTTTACATTTCAGGGTGAGGAGAATCTGTACATTGTCCTAACGGCAAAACATCAATGGGTTTATGTAGAGCGGTGGATAAGTGAAAATATTTCAATTCCAATTCGTTTGGTTCAAGATTCATTCTCTTCCTTTAATCAAATTCCAGAGGTGTTTAACGGTCTTTTGACAGCACTAAAGGGCAATCAATATCGAGCAATTCGTCAAGTGGATGAGCTAGAAGCACTGAAGCGTATGCAAGAAATAGTAGCATATGTAGAAGACTATTATATGGAAGATATTAGCCTCCAGAAACTATCAAAAATGTTTTTTTTAACAAGAGAACATATATCAAGGAAATTTAAAAAAGAAACGGGTATGACGCTATCTAAATATGTAACAAATTTAAGAGTAAGACAAGCGAAACAGTGGTTATTAGAAACGGCTGAAACCATTCATTCTATTTCGTTAATGCTTGGTTATCAGGATGAAAAGTATTTCTCGAAGCTGTTTAAGAAGGTAGTTGGTTTAACTCCTTTTGAATACCGGGCTTTATACGCCAATGTAAGAGATAGTGAAAAATCATCTATATAGGCTAAGAGAGGCAAGGGTGAATAAATGAAAGAAAAAATATGCTACCTGTTTTTTGTCTCTCTTTTACTGAGTGTGTTGACAAGCTGTGGTTCTTCAAACGCTCAAACTGAAACGGAAAATAAAGAAACAGAACAGGTCGTCTTAACTATACGTAATCCTAAAGTCGAAATTGCAACGCAGTTTGAACAAATGGTACAGGAGTATGAAAGACAGAACCCAAATGTCAAAATCCATGTCGAAACGGTGGGTGGAGCATCGGATGATTTCTCTGATATCATTGCCCAAATTGCTGCAGGTCAAGGGCCCGATATCTTTACAAATATCGGCTATGATGCGACAAAAGAATGGATTAATTATTTAGAAGACTTGAGTAGCCAGCCTTGGGTTGAAAAAGCATATCCTGATACGTTAAAGCCAATTACGGTAGAAGACAAAGTATATGGCATGCCGATGGATATTGAAGGTTTTGGAATTGTTTATAATAGAGAGCTATTTCAAAAAGCTGGTATTCAATCTATTCCTCGCACGTATTCAGAGTTAAAAGTGGCAGCAGAGAAGCTTAAAAACATCGGTGTTACGCCTTTTGCAAACGGCTATTACGAAGAGTGGAAGTTGGGTTATCACTTAACTAGCCTTGCTTTTGCAATTCAGCAAGATCCAATAAAATTTAATCATCAGCTGAAAAAAGGGAAAGAAAGCTTTACGACAAACGTAATCGCAAAAGATTTGTTATCATTCTTAGACTTAACTCTCCAATATGGAAATCAATCTGCAACGAAAACAGATTATTATACTGAAGTGGAGATGTTAGCAAATGAAGAAGCAGCGATGATACTGCAGGGAAGCTGGGTACAGCCGCTATTAGATGAGGAAGCTCTCGATAAGTCGTTTGGTATTTTTCCAGTTCCATTAAATGATAAAGCCAACAGCAAAATCTTAACAGGTGTTCCAAACTACTGGGTTGTGAATAAAAAAGCATCTTCAATAAAAAAGCGAGAAGCTAAAAAATTCTTAAATTGGACGGTTTCATCAAGTGAAGGTCAGCAATTTATGACTGAACGGTTTGGCTTTGCTCCAGCTTTTAAGCATATAAAAACAAATGATATAGGTCCCATTAGTAAAGAAGTACTGAATGTTTACCACACGAAAGAAACCTATAATTCCAATTGGTTTGCTTATTCATCATCTGCTAAGCGAGAAGCAGGTCGTACGCTAAAAAGATACTTAAATCGAGAGCTTTCAAAAGATGAAACACTTAGACAGTTAGATGAAGTTTTACGAGAAGATAGCAAGCCATAATCATTGAAGTCCTTTTTCAATTTGAGAAAGGGCTTCTTTTGTCATTCTTTTGTCATGTATATCAATTTAAGACGAAAACTCAATCAATTTATGCCGTATTCAGCCAAAGCATTGTTTTTTATACTTAATGTATCAGGTATGGAACGAACGATCAATCAAGCCAAAACTAATTAAAGTCAAAGAAGTATCGTCCGTGTCTTGCCAAAGCATGAAAAACTATCTACTAGGAGGAAAACTTGATGAACTTTCGTAATTTTGCGTCAAAAGCAACGGTAGCATCCCTAAGTGCAGCAATTTTATTAGGAGGTAGCTTTACACCTGCTTCTGCTAAAGGTAAAGGTGTAGATGAAGCACAAGCAAAATCCTATAAAGAAACGTACGGTACTTCACAAATTACGCGTGAAGCAATGAAGAACATGGTAAACCAACATGGTGACAAGCGCTATACGGTACCAGGCTTTGATGAATCAACAATCAAAAATGTAGAATCAGCTGTTAAAACAGATAAAAATGGAAACAAAATTAAAATGGACGTATGGGATACGTGGCCATTGCAAAATGCTGACGGTACGGTAGCGGAATATAACGGTTATCACATTGTATTTGGTTTAGCTGGAGATCCTAAGAACCCTAACGATACATTTATCTACATGTTCTATAAAAAAGCAGGAGACAATTCCGTTGACGCTTGGAAAAATGCTGGTCGTGTATTTGACGATAATGACAAGTACGAAGCAAACGACGAGCACTTAAAAGGACAAATAGAAGAATGGTCAGGATCTGCATTATTCACAGATGACGGTGAAATTCGCTTATTCTATACAAACCGTGGTGATTTTAATGAAAGCCAAAAATTATTCGGTAAACAAACTCTTACAACAGCACAGGTTAATGTTTCTGAACAACAAGAAAACACGCTGAAAGTTGACGGTGTTGAAGATCATAAATCAATCTACGAAGGTGGAGACAGCAAAACGTATGAGTCTGTAAACAAAGCTTTCGAAGATCGTAACTTTATGAACAACCATACGCTACGTGACCCTCACTACATTGAAGATAAAGGTCGCAAATATTTAGTTTTTGAAGCAAACACAGGTACTGAATATGGTTATTCTGGTGAAGAGTCTCTTTATAATCGCGCATACTACGGCAACGGTATGAAGTTCTTCCGCGATGAGTTTAAGAACCTTGACAATAGTGACAAGAAAGATGAAGCAGAGCTTGCAAACGGTGCGATTGGTATCGTTGAAATTAACGATGACTACACGTTGAAAAATGAAATGAAGCCACTAATTGTATCAAATTCCCAATATCTTCAAAAAAGATGGCAAGTTCTATTTATTTACAAGCACACGTGGTTCTAAAATGACGACTGATGGTGTCGATGATAAAGATATTTACATGCTTGGCTATGTGTCAAATTCTTTAACAGGTCCATATAAACCAATGAATAACACAGGTATTGTATTGCATCAAGATTTAGATCCAAATGATGTAACATGGACATACGCACACTACGTGATTCCACAAAAAGACTCTGACAAATTTGTTGTAACAAGCTATATGACAAACCGCGGATTCTTTGAAGATAAGAAATCAACGTTTGCACCTTCATTCTTACTTGATATGAAAGGCAACAAATCTTCAGTTGTCCAAAATGGTACTTTAGAACAAGGTCAAATCACGTATGATGAAAAGAAAAAATAATCTTTGATATGAAATGAAAAAGAAAATGTCATGATAGTGGCATTTTCTTTTTATTTATTGGGTAAAACCATTGGGTGACATAATACTTTTAATGAAGTGTGGTGATAGTATGGGCAGGTTGAATTCAATACAGAGAAGGTGGACTATGCTAGTTATCATTTTAGCAATCATAATAGGCGCTAGCATTTATGTATGGATGAATCAAATGAATAAAGAAGATAAGAGCGAAAAAAAACCTGTGGAATCAACATCTTATCGCTCGTCTTACCATTTTACGGCACCTGATAAATGGAAAAATGATCCACAAAAGCCGATTTTCTATAATGGACAGTATCACTACTATTACCTTTACAATAAGGATTATCCCGATGGTAATGGAACTGAATGGCGCCATGCAACTTCGGAAGACCTTGTTCATTGGAAAGATGAAGGAGTAGCAATTCCAAAGTACACGAATAAAAATGGAGATCCATGGTCAGGTTCTGTTGTTGTTGATCGTAACAATACAGCTGGATTTGGAGAGAATGCATTTATCGCAGTTGTAACGCAACCTTCAGAAGACGGAGGGAAGCAAGAGCAGTATTTATGGTATAGCACAGATGAAGGAAAAACGTTTCAAAGTGCTGGCGATGAACCTGTATTATCCAATCCTGGCATAGAAGATTTTCGCGATCCCAAAATTATATGGGACGATGAACGTGATAAATGGGTGATGCTGCTTGCAGAAGGTTCTAAAATTGGATTTTATGAATCAGGGAATCTGAAGGAATGGAAGTTCACTGGTGACTTTCAAACGGAGGATTATGGCGTATTAGAGTGTCCAGATTTATTCCAAATGAGAGCCCCTAATGGCACTGTTAAGTGGGTGCTTGGTATGAGTGCAAATGGTGAAGCAGTCGATAAACCAAACAACTATGCTTATTGGATCGGTGACTTTAATGGAGAGAACTTTGAAAAAGAGCATGAAGAGCCTCAGTGGCTAGATTACGGTTTTGATTGGTATGGTGGCGTTACACTTGAAGATGGCCAGGCTGACGACAAGTTAAACAAGCGTTACGGACTTGCTTGGATGAACAAATGGTCATATGCAGACAACACTCCTACCATGGAAGCCGACGGATTTAATGGAACGGATTCAATTGTTCGAGAAATTACGCTACAAGAAGATGAACAGTACGGTTACGCATTAGCCTCTCAGCCTGTGGCTGATTTAAAACAGCTTGTAAAATCGGAGAAAAAATATAATGATATAACATTAATAGATGAATCTAACACACTGGATATGAAGGGAGAAACGTACCGAATAGAAGCTGATGTGTCTTGGGAAGACAGCGAAAATATTGGTTTGCGTTTACGTGAATCAGAGGACAAGTCTCGACATATTGATGTGGGATTAGCTATTTCTGAAAACTATTCCTACGTAAATCGAGCGTTTGTAGAAAATCCAGACGAAGAGAAAAAGTTTCAAGAAAGCCAAGCGCCTTTTGGTGGTAATAACAAAAATGCACGTCTTACGGTTCTCGTTGATAAAACAAGCGTAGAAGTGTTTATAGACGGTGGGAAAGTGGTGCATACCAATTTAGTATTTCCCTTAGCTGAAGACCAAGGCATTTCGCTATTTTCTTCTGGTGGTACAGCTACGTTTGAAAATGTGAAGGTTGAAGAGTTAGGAACAAATCAAAAAAAGTAAATAAGAATATGAAAAAGCTTCGGCCATAAGTAGCCGAAGCTTTTTCATTGTTTGTTCTCTCTCATAAATCGTTTATACTAATAAAAGCTTATAAAGTGAATTCTATATGTAACAAGGAACGTTAAATAATAAAAAAGCGAGGAACCATATGTCCAGTTCAACATTTACTGATTACGCAATTAGTGATCCAATCATAAAGGCCATAGATGCCTTAGAATATAACCAACCAACACCAGTTCAAGCGCGTGTTATTCCCAAAGTATTAGAAGATAAAGACGTAATTGTAACCTCACAAACAGGAAGCGGAAAAACAGCTTCCTTTGCCATTCCACTATGTGAAAAAGTAGATTGGCTTGAAAACAAGCCACAAGTACTTGTGCTGACGCCTACCCGTGAATTAGCGGCACAGGTTAGTGATGAAATGAAGAGTATCGGTCGCTATAAGCGTGTTAATAGCGTGGCCATCTACGGCCGACAGTCTTTTATGAAGCAAAAGACTATGCTAAAACAAAAAACGCATATCGTAGTGGGGACACCTGGCCGCGTCTTAGATCATATTGAAAAAGGCACGTTATCTGTTGAATGTTTAAAATATGTTGTATTAGACGAAGCAGACGAAATGTTAAACATGGGTTTTATTGATCAAGTATCAGCGATTCTAGATAAGCTTCCGACTAGTCGAACTACGATGCTTTTCTCTGCAACGTTTCCAGCTGATATTGAAGGTTTAGCTAAGAAATATATGATTAATCCTGAGCGTATCCAAATCGAAACAGTAGGAAAAGCACCGCAGCTTATTACACATCACGTGATGGAAGTGGAAGAAGGGAGTAAGCTTTCCTTGTTATCAGATGTCACGGTTGCTGAAAACCCAGATAGCTGCATCATCTTTTGTCGAACACAAGAACGAGTAAAAGAAGTTTTTCAGTACTTAGACGAACGTGATTATTCTGCTGATTTACTGCACGGAGCGATGGTTCAAGAAGATCGATTTGAAGTAATGGATGACTTTAAGCGCGGTGAGTTTCGCTATCTAGTAGCCACTGACGTTGCTGCTAGAGGAATTGACGTCGAAGATATTACGCTTGTCATTAACTTTGATTTCCCACTTGAAAAAGAAAAATACGTGCATCGTACGGGTAGAACAGGACGTGCTGGTAAGTCAGGAAAAGCCATTACGTTTATGACGTCTTATGAGCAAAAGTTCTTAGAAGAAATTCGTGAATACAGCCAAGCTGATATTCAGTTAAGTAACCCACCATCTGTTGAAGAAGTAAAAGCTAACAGAACGGCTTTTCAAGAGAAAATGGAAGCACCGGTAGTTCTAAGAGAAGAGAAGCGTGAAAAAGTTAACCAAGATATTATGAAGTTATATTTTAATGGCGGTAAGAAAAAGAAAATTCGTGCGGTTGATTTTGTGGGAACTATTGCTAAATTGCCTGGTATGTCCGCTCAAGATATTGGGATTATTACCATCCAAGATAATCATTCGTACGTTGAGATTTTAAACGGTAAAGGTCCATCTGTATTGAAGGTATTAAAAAATAAAAGCATCAAAGGCAAGAAGTTAAAAGTGCATGAAGCGAAAAAGTGAAAAAGAGACTGAGACATAAGTAGTTCAGCCTCTATTATACCTGAACGGTTGAGAGTTCATAACTTTTAATCGTTCAGGTTTTTTTGGTTGATTGTGAAAACAATGTTGGAAACAGGGTGGAACGAACGTGTTCAGACAAACCAAAAAGATGGGAACAGCTAGTGTTCATCTTTTAGAAGCCATCATTTTGGTTTGTCCCAAACTCTTTTCTATTGTTTAATCCATACGGATACACTTTGACTATTAACCGTAAAACAACCATAGCCATTCTCATCAATTGTAACCTGATCGTCTCGTTTTTCAAGCATATCAATCCAAGTACTACCAGCGTGCTCTTTTCCTACAAACATTTGCTTATCTCCTTCATCTCCATTTGAAAGAATGACAGCACAGCCAGAGCCTTCAATAGAGGGGTCTCCATGACGAACCCAGCCAATTGTATTGGGATGATCGAAATAGTCATCTTGGTCTCCATACGCTTTGTGGTAGCGCACCGATAAAAGCTTTGTGAGCATGTCCTTTTTTGCATCCATAGGGTTGTCCCCAGAGATACCGAAGAAATCCCCATAAAATATGCATGGGTATCCATCTTTTCGAAGTAAAATTAAGGCGTACGCTAATTCTTTAAACCAGTCTTCTATCCATGATTCAAGGGACTCGTTGGGCTGCGAATCATGATTATCTACAAAGGTAACCACATCTAATGGATGGACTTGGACAAGTGTATCATCAAATACTGTTTGTAAATCAAAATCTCTTCCTTTTTGTGAAGCTTCATATAACTTGTAGTGAAGAGGAACGTCGAAAATATCAATACCGTGTTCAACATGATCTAAAAAATCTGCTGCTGTTCTTAAGTCAGGATGCCAAAACTCGCCTATAAAATAAAAATCTTCTCCTTGCTCAGCAGCGACTTCTGATACAAATTCTTTGATAAAGTTATAGTTAATATGCTTAATGGCATCCAGTCGGTAGCCGTCACAATTTAACGTTTCTGCTAGCCATTTTCCCCAGGAAATCATTTCACCTTTAACATCGGGATGGTCGTAATCAATGTTGGCATACATCAGATAATCATAGTTTCCAAATTCCTGATCCACCTCTTCGTTCCACTTTTTATTTTCACCAAGGATTTTAAAGATACCAGAACGATCTTCTTTAGCATCATAGTCTGTTCCATTAAAATGTGTAAAATTCCATTGGAAATCTGAGTACTTATTGTTTCGACCGTTAAATGTAAATTTTGTCCACCCTTCAATATCAAAAGGCTCAGATATTTCGTTTGTTCGATTATCAGCATCTACTTCAATTACCTGAAAGGTCTCTGTTTCATCAGCCCCTGCTTTGTGGTTCATGACAATGTCAACATACACGCTGATTCCGTGGTCATGACACGCTTGAATTGCTTCGTGTAATTGCTCTTTTGTTCCATACTTTGTAGCGGTGCTTCCTTTTTGCTCAAATTCACCTAGGTCATAGACGTCGTATACGCTATAGCCATTGTCATCAGGTGAAGATGCCTTTGTAACTGGAGGAATCCAAACAGCATCAATGCCGGCTTCCTTTAGCTCAGGTGCTACTTCCTTTAAACGATTCCAATGATTTTGGTCAGCTGGCAAATGCCATTCAAAAAACTGAATCATTGTGTGATTACGTTCCATTCATCTCATCCTCTCACACCCGTTTTCTAGTTATATTCCTACTATGCGTCTTATCTAAACCATGTATAAAGGAAATAATTTCAAAAACAGAAATTATCGAGTAATCAAAAAGAATAAGACTTTTCTGATGAAGTCTGCTATAATTTTTTAAAATTATAAGCTTTTGGAGGAATGAACAGCATGGGGTATCGAGATCAATTACATAGCTGTAAACGTATCGTTGTCAAAGTAGGGACATCAACTTTAACATACGACAATGGAGAGATTCATTTAGGGCGCATTGAAAAATTAACGCGTGTTTTGTCTGATTTAATGAATTCGGGTAAAGAAGTGGTATTGGTTACATCAGGTGCAGTGCAAGTAGGAGTCAAGAAATTAAAGTTAGCAAATCGACCAACGTTAATTCGCGACAAGCAAGCAGCGGCCGCTGTAGGACAGTCTGAATTAATGCATATTTATAGTAAATTTTTCGGAGAATATAGTCATATTGTGGGGCAAGTGTTGTTAACCAAAGACGTTATTGAAGATGAACACGTTCGAAATAACGTCGTCAATACATTTGAAAAGTTGATTGAAGACCGCGTCATTCCAATTGTTAATGAGAATGATACCGTAGCAATTGACGAAATTGAGAATATTGTACGCTTTGGAGATAACGATAATTTATCGGCTATCGTTTCAGTACTTATTCAAGCTGATTTATTGGTGATTTTATCAGATATTGATGGCTTCTTTGACTCAGATCCAACAAAAAATGAGAATTCGATGCTTATTAAAGTCATTGAAAAAATCACGCCTGAGCTAGAAGAGTTTGCGGGAGGTAGTGGAACTTCTGTGGGAACAGGTGGAATGGTAACAAAATTAACGGCTGCGAAGCGTGCTACGGTAGAAGGGATTAACGTGGTTTTAGCAAACGGTAAAGACCCTGCTATCCTACGCGATTTAATTAATGGTAAAGAGCTAGGAACGCTGTTTTTATCTCAAAAGCAAAAAGTCCGTTAAGAAAAAAGTGTGGGAAATCCACACTTTTTTTAATTAAGCATTGCGTATCATCCTTTGTTTCTTATACACTGTATGCTGTAAGAAACAAACCAGACTTTAGACGTTTGGAGTGAGAAGATGAAAGAAAAGAAATTAGATAGATATGACATTATGGACGTCTGCTTACTGGCAGGGAAAATTATGCTAGAAAGTGGAGCAGAGACATATCGAGTAGAAGATACAATGATGAGGATTGCTGCTTCATTTGGCATTAAAACATCACATAGCTATGTAACTCCAACCGGAATTATGTTTTCTCTGGAGACGAGTGAGCCCACTAAAACGAAGCTCATACGTATTTCTGAACGTACAACAGATTTAAAGAAAGTAACGTTAGTTAACAGCGTATCGCGTCAAATCAGTCAAGGTCAACTGCAATTAGAAGAAGCATATGACGCTTTAGAAACTATCGCAGAATCCAACGTTGCGTTTCCTTTATGGGTCCAGCTCGCGGCTGCTTCTATTTCAAGCGGCTGTTTTTTAATCATGTTTCAAGGTCAATGGTTAGACTTCATTCCAGCTATGTTAGCCGGAGGACTTGGCTTTTTAGCACTTGTCTATTTCCATCGTATTATTCCAATTAAATTCTTTGCCGAGTTTACTGCTTCTCTAACCATTGGTACGCTTTCACTGCTATTTGTCACAATCGGTGTTGGAAGTGAACTTGATAAAATTATTATTGGATCGGTTATGCCTCTGGTGCCAGGGCTTTTAATTACCAATGCTGTAAGGGACCTAATGGCAGGACACTTGTTATCGGGTTTGTCTAAAGGTGCAGAGGCTTTCTTAACGGCTTTTGCCATTGGTGCTGGAATCGCAGTTGTATTTACATTGTTATAAGAAGGAGGGCTGCATATGACAATCATTGAGCAAATTATTACAAGCTTTATTGCTTCTGCTGCGTTTGGTATTATTTTTAACGTTCCACGTGAATCATTATTAAAGTGTGGTTTTGTTGGAATGATTGGCTGGTTAATTTACTTTCTGATGACGATGTACAATATTGATGAAGTACCAAGTACAGTAGCATCTGCGTTTTTTATTGCAATTATTAGCCAAATTTATGCAAAGGTATATCGCATGCCCATTATTATTTTTACAGTTGCAGGTATTATCCCACTCGTACCGGGGGGAATTGCCTATGACGCCATGCGAAACTTCGTAGAAAATGATTACAATACAGCAATTAGCTTAGCTGCAAAAGCATTTATGATTTCAGGATCAATTGCCATTGGAATCGTGTTTTCGGAAGTAGTTAATCAAATTATTCGACAGTCGAAATTAAATGTGAAAGCAAAATATCGTCCATAAAGAAAAGAGGTCCCCCAACCTCATTGAAACGAATCAATGGAGATGAGAGACCTTTTTTTATTTATATAATGACTCTTTTCCATATTGCTTTCCGGATAAGGTGTCGAATTCTAATAGTTGATATTGCTTCATATATTGAATAGCGTCTCGCTTTAAAGAAGAGGTGTCATGAACAACTTCTCCTTTATCATTTAGATAAATTTGCTTACGAAATGCTGGAATATGTTCTTTCATTTTTGATAAATAGCTATAAAATAGAGTTGGCTTATAGTTTAATTCATCTACAATCATTGGCGCAAAATACATAGGACTAATCGTTCCTAACTCTTGCTCCATGTTTAAATTAAAGTTCGCCATAAATAAGAGTGGTGTTTCATAAAATTCTTTTGATTTTTGAAATTCGTCTGTGTTGCCAAAGCCACCCTCTATATAGCCTTGAAGATTTTTTCCTAGAGCAGGTAAATGATCTCCCCAAAATACAACAAGTGTAGGTTCATCGAGTTTTTGTATTTCAGTTTCTAATTTCTTCAGGGCGTCATCGGACTGCTTAATACCTTCAGCATAAATTTCAATTTCGCTTTTCATTTCAGGAGATAAGTTGTCACCTTCAACAGATATTGTTTTTTCACCATTATACTTTGTAGCTGGATATGGAAGGTGATTTCCGATTGTCACGGCGTGAATAAAAGCTGGCTTATCTGATTTTTTTAACGTATCTAAAACTTGATTAACAACTGAATCGTCCGAAACAAATCCTTCGTTATCTTTTTCCGTAAAGTCCATTTCATCAATAAATAAACTTTTTTCAAATCCTAGGTTTGGATAGACGTTTTGACGCATGTACATAATGCCGTTATTTGGATGCATTGCTTCCGTATAGTAGCCTAATTGATTTAGATAAGAAGCAAACGAAGGATATTCTTTTTTGCTTAAAATGTGTTGAAAAGGCAAACCACCAGGGTTAAACGTATTCATTGAATAACTTGTTAGTGCTTCAAACTCTACGTTAGCTGTTTCGCCACCAAATGCAGGGCTGAGCATGGACCCAGAAGGGTACTTCTTCATTAGTTCTTTTGTGTGCTCTAATGGATCTTTTGAAAAAGAAAGGTCTAGCTTGGTAGGGTCCCAAAAAGATTCATTCATGACAAAGACAATGTTTGGTTTTTTGTCTGCTTTAGAATCACTACTGAATGGCTTCACTTCTTTTTTCATATTCTCGACAGCAGCTGTGACGCGTTTTTCAGAGTAACCCTCAGGTTCTTCCAAAATATTTGTCTTGATATTCGAAATCATGCCGATAACGGGACCGTTATAATAATAATTATTTTGCTGATTCCACGGCATAATGGCTGAATATTTTTCATAGTACTTTTCCGCAAAGGTATCTTCAAAAAACAGGAATGATTTTGAGATAAACATGATTGGAAGAATGAGTATAATACGGATTCGCCAATCAATTTTTAACTTAGGTGAACGTAACCATAGAACGAACAAGGCTATTACGCTAATAACCACAAATATGGTGGTTGAAAGGGAGATAGACTCTCGAATCATTGGTATAACCTCTTTTAATTGGGTAACTTGAATGAAATCATTCGGGAAGAGCGGTTCGTTTCTAAAAATCTTTTTGTAGTGGTTCGTTAACGCAAGGATAAAAAACAATAGAATTGAAATTCCACTACCAATATAGACTTCCCCCGTCAGCAAAATGACTCCAAATGCTAGTAAACCAAGAATAAATGAGCTTAATAAATAGCGATCTGTATACTCTTGAATCCATTCAATCGATTTACCAAGCTGATGTAAATCAATATGATAAATGAGAAATAAAAGGGCACCTACCAACCCAATAAACGTTGCAAATAAAAATGCAGAAATGAGATGGTAAACTCTAGAATTAGCAACCTGAGTAATTAGTTCTTTTTTAACAAGTATCCAAACAGTTAGAAAGCTTAATAATAAAGCGATAAGGCTAACAAGTATCGTAAAAAAGGCGGTGTGAATCTGCGCCCAATCAAAAGCGAGATTGTAGTCACCTGTAAATGAAATTATGGTTATCCCATATAAAAATATCGTTAGGAATAAGTAAAAGATAAAGGTAGGTAAAAACTGAATGATGCGCTGATACATAAAGCATTCCCCCAAAAAAATAATAGCTTTACAAGCTTAACATAAAATTAACATTTTTGAAGGGAAAATGTTTTGGGAAGCTTAAGCAAAGGTAAACAAAGAAGAGGAAATTAGTTGTACTGACTATAAAAGCCGCTAAAGGCAGATGACCTCTAACGGCTTTGAAACTAATCTAACGCATTTGATTTATAAAAGTGAATACAAGCAAGATAAGCTGCTGTTACAGCAAAATAAATGGTTACAGCAGGAGCTGTAAAGACATGACCTGCAACAAATGCAATACCTAATGCTAAAACAACAGAGGTACTATACATCATAAATGACTCATTCCAAAGCTGAGAAGGCTCACGAATGAATCGTTTTATTACGTATAGAGCAATTATTAGAAGAGGTAAAATCCACAGAATAAATCCAATAATTCCAAGTGAGAAGAAAAGGTCATAAAAGTCCATTTCAATCATTTTTGGCTGCTGTTCTTCTGTGTAATTTCCTGCATAGCCCATCCCGACAAGCTTACGGGCGATAGGAGCTTCTGCATACTGCTCTTTATGGTGAGCTAAAAAGTCTTCGCGACTACTTAAAATAAGATTTTCAATATCGCTATTGTCTAACTTTTGTCGCTTTTTCTTTTTAGTATCAGTAGCATCATCTTCTTCTGGCTGCTCTGGTTGCTGCTCTTTCTTTTTATTTTCTAGCAAATCGATATGCGCATATGTGTTTGTGAAAGCAGGAGAGATAGGAGTTGTAACTCCAACTACTACCAACAAAATAATTGAGATAACTAAATTAGATTTTACTGCACGTTGTTTTGTTGCAAAGAGTTTAAGTACTAATACAACAAATGCAACCCCTAACGATAAAATAACAGCTCCTAATCCTACCTTTGTTCCAATCATAATTGAAGATACTGCAAGTAAAATAAACGGAATCCAAAAGTAAAATTGCTTTAACGACTGTGTTTTCTTTAAGCCAAATAAAAGTGTTAAAGGTAATAATAGAGCAACGATTGCTCCAAGTTCGTTAGCAGCGTAAAACCAGCCTTTAAATCCAGTTTTATTGTATTGATAACTTTCTAAAGCTGTACCAGTAAGCATGGTGCCAATGAACACAATACTGATAATAAGAGAAGCAGTTAATAAGTTTTTATTGAGAGCTTTTGAGACATTTACAGATTGGCGATACATTGTAAAAACCACAATAGCTCCTAAGAGCGTTACGTTCATATAAACAACTTTATTAAAGAACTTTACTTCTTGAGCTAAATAGTAAGGGTCTTTCCATTGACTATTAAAGTAAATATTAACACCAAGGAATAGTGCAAAGACAATTAAATAAAGAATTGAATATCTGGCCCACTTGGACTTTTTGAAAAATACGAGTAAGATAATCCCCACAAATACCATATACATGAACCGGATAATAACACCGATTGAAAGAGGACTTTCTACATTTAAAACCATGTATGTTGTTAGCATATCAATAATTGGCTGTATTGAAATAAAACCAACAAACAGAAAAAATAACCAGTATGTGTTCTTCATATAGTAATCTCCTGTTTTAGTGAATTTAACGTTTTCGTTTACGTAAAACCATCATAATGCCATCTACTTTAAATATAAACGTCGATATTAAGTATACTAAACCTCCCACTAAGCATACAACCGTAAATCGACCCAGAACATGCAGGTCGTTTAAAGCTTGTATATCCTTCAGGATGTACATAGCGACCATAACGGGGATGCTAGCTACTAAAATTTTTGTTGTTTCCTTTAGTAAATAGCGGAAGTGGAAGCCATTGATGAGACGATTTAGCATAACGAACACAATGGCAGTATAGAAAAACCCCACAACGGACATTGAAAGTGCAAGCCCTTGATAACCTAAAAACTTCGTGAATGTTAAGTTAAAAATGACATTCAGTAGGATTGACAGTAGTCCGATACGCATTATAACGTGGCCTTTTCCTAATGAATAGAAGCCTTTTGCTAAAATTGCTTGTAGTGAGTAAAAGAACACCGATCCAAAATAATAATAAGAAGTATCAGTAGTTTTCAAGGTAGATGTAGCGTCAAATGCACCACGTTCATAAGCAATTTGAACAATATCTTTCATATAAAAGCTCATAATCACAAGTGTCGGAACAAGTAACATCAGCATAAATGTTAGCCCTTTTTCGATTCCTGTTTTAAACCGCTCTTCATTTTTATCGTTCAGAGCTTTTACAATGAGTGGGTAAATGATTGTCGCAACGGTCACACCAAAGATTGCTTGGGGAATACTAACTAATCGAAAGGCATAGTTCAAGTAAGAAATAACGCCTTCTCCAAATGACCCTGCAAAAAAGAAGTTAACTGTTAGGTTAATTTGTCCCACCATGATGGTAACACCCACAGGAATAAAAACTTTATAAAAGATTTTAACTTCTTCTCTATCTATCTTCTGCTTCCATAGCAGCAGATTCTTTGGTTTAAAGTACACAACTTTAATGAGAAAGGAAGCAAGAGTTCCTAATAGATATCCTAAGGCAATAGCGTATCCACCTATTACATCCTGGAGTAAAATCGTACTTAAGATAGTAAATAAGACAACAACGGTTTGAGAAAATACAGAGAAGGAATATTGACTGTTAGCATCAAATACACCTTCATATACCGCGTTTACCCCAACTAAAGAAAGCGATAAGAAGTATAAAATTGCGGTATAGATACCAATATCAATCGCTGCTTTAGAAAAGTTAGGGTAGCTAGCAGGAAAATAAAAGAATGCTGCTATCGAGCCTAAAATAGAGATGACTAAGCAAATAAAAAACGTAGACTTTACAATGTTTGTAAGGTGCGATTTCCCTTTTCCTTCTTTTTCGTAGCGCAAATAGCTAGGGATAAAAGCATCTTTCATGCCCGTGAGCATAAATAGAATAAATGCGTTGGGAATAATCATCGCTGCGTTATAGGCATCTACGATATAGCTTGTACCAAAGTAATTGGCGATTACTAAATCTCGAATCATACTGGAAAACTTTAAAAACAAGGTTGAAACAAGTAATAAAATACTTGCAATCTTTAAGCTTTTCATAAATTAAAACTCCTGCCTTTATGCTGTTTAGCTATTAGCAATAATAAAACAACCAATGATGATAAGAGCGCATCCAATCATTTGTTTGACGGTTACTTTTTCTTTTAACAAAAAGTAGCCAAACAATAGTGTCCATACATAGGTAATGGACGTTAACGGGAAGACAACAGAGTAAGGCAGCAAGGTTAAGACATATACGTTTAACAATGCTGATATTCCGTAAAATGAGCCCCCACCTATCAAGTAGATAATAGCCATTTTCGTGTTTTTAGCGCTTAAAGCTGTGGAGATCTGTTTGAAAAAGACAGCTCCAACTGAACCTAGAAGTGTCATAATAAGTAAAATCGGTATACTAATCATCATGGTCACCTACCAATAGTACCCCAACAATAATAACAGCTGTACCAATTAGTTTCGTAAAGCTAACAGCTTCATTTAATAAAAAGAAACCTAATGCAATACTGATGACATATCCTAAGCTTAAAAAAGGGTGAAGAAGTGAAACTCTTTCATATTTAAAGGCTAAAATCATAAAAATAGCTCCAAATCCGTAGAGTAAGAAGCCAATTATTAACATAATGTTGAATGAACCATTGGATAACTTCCAGAGAAGCTGCCCAATGGCTGTAAACATGGAGGCAATGATAATTAAAAATATGCCTAATTTTCTATTGTACTGTACGTTGTTTGTCAAAACTGACCCCTCTCTTCTTCACCTTTTCTAACAAAAGCTAATCCGACAAAGAAGAAGCTGACAAATACGCTTGCTAGTAAGTAGCGGAAGTCTTGTGCAGGTAACGCTGCTAAAACTGATAACGTATTTAATAGCCATGGAAATAAAACAATGGAAGACGTGATTCCTTTTCTCGCAATGAAGAAAAGAGAAAATAATAAGATAACACAGTGATAAAAAGCAGGCTTCCATAAGAAAAATAAAGAAGGGCTTTTAAAGACTTCCAAATATGCTTTTGCTGTGTTTGTAATCAACGGTGAAACCACGGTATTTTCAAGTCCAAATTTATTTCCGTAGTATACGTTGGTTACATACGTGTCGGTATATCCATCTTCAAATGGCGTTGTTTGCCATACCAGTGCCGTTTGTTTTAGAAATCCTTCCATTGCTAGATATGGATTCTTGATAACAATGCTCATGTAATTTTTAAAATATAAACCAAGGTCTTGAAAAATAAACTCCCGGTCGTAATATTCCCACGTGAATTTAATTGGGTCACTTTTATATGGATTATATTTTTCTTTCCAAAGTTCAATCGGGAGAACGTTGTTAAAGTATTCACGCTCAGATTTAGACATCTCTCCATCATTGACAATAATGTTGGCAATTTGTTGTGTCGGAATCGATAACGCTTCATTAGGATCAGAAGGTTTAACATCTAACCAGTTGAACACAGGGCCTGTGATAATTCGTTGTAAAATAAAAATCACTAAAAATAGCGGAACCAAGCGTTTCCAATACTTTCTAAACAATACGATTAAACATAAAAATGTAATAACGAACACAGGGAATCCATTATGTCTAAAAAAGGCTACACCAAAAGATGATAAAAGAAGCATAAAGATTCCATATTTAGACTGAATAAATGCTCCGTTTGATAAATATACTCTCGCAATATTTACCGTAAAAAATAGCAAAAAGGCGCTGTATAGGATATCTTTCCAGATAACAATGGAAAAGATTAAAAAACTCGGTATTAATAATACGAGTAATGTTAGAATTCCTAAAACAATAGGTGGAACTTGCTTTTTAATAAGAAAGTGAAACGTGTATAAATAAATACTAGACACGACTAAGATTTGAACAATCGTAATCATTCCAGGGTGATCCCATATTTGAGTTAGTATCATAATTAACCAAGTGATCATGATCGGGTGCCAGTCATTAAATTCACGAGTATGTGCTTGTTCCCACTGAGCCAGAGAATCGGGCGTCATTCCACCTGGGAAAAAGGCTAACCAATAAAAGGCGCTCATAGCTAAAATACAAATGCCAATAATCCATTTATATTTGTTTGGATAATCAACAGACGAATCTGGATTAAAATGTGCTTTAAAGGTTGTTGCACAAGCAATTACAAACCCTAATGCAATCACCCATCTTCCAAGAATATAAAGAATAAAGTCGAAGATAGTGGATGCTGTCATATGCAAGTTACTTAGTAAAGAAAACTGTATGATGAAGCTGACTGCTATGATCAGGAGCCATTGTATTGATGTAAATGAAGCATAAGCTCTATTTTTATAAATAAAAATAGAGCTTATGCCTACTAATACTAACAACATAAAAACAGAAGAAAAACTTACTCTGTCAGGGGCTCCAATAAAAATACCTATCAATGCAAAAGCAGTCGCTATTAAATAAAGAATAGGTTTTTTATTCACGGTAATTACTCCCTTATTTGTTCAATCTTCTTATTTAATTCTAGTTCATATTGTTTGCGGTTTAACGATGCAATTGTATCTAGGATAAGTCCAGAAACAAACGATAATACACCAAGCAGAATTAAGCCCGTTGCTAGGATTGATGAAGGGACTTTTGTAATAAAGCCTGTTTTGAAAAATTCATAAATAACAGGTGTTCCTACCGCCAATCCAGCAACTAAGAATAATAAAGTCCAAAGTGAGAAGAACTGTAACGGCTTGTACTCCTTGAATAGAGTAAAAATCATTTTAAGTACTTTATAACCATCAGAGAAGGTGTTTAGCTTTGACTCACTACCCTCTGGACGATCTCGATAATCAATAGGAATCTCTTTCAAACGGAAGCGTTTGTCCAAAGCATGTAAACTCATTTCTGTCTCAATTTCAAATCCAGGGCTCATGACAGGGATTGATTTTACAAATAGCTTGTCGTAAGCTCGGTATCCTGTCATGATATCGGTAATGTTACTTTTATATAGCTTATTAATTAATGAACGAACTAGGTTGTTTCCAAAGTTATGGAATGGACGTTTATTTTCTTCAAAATACGTACCGTTTGAAAGACGATCACCAATAGTCATATTTGCTTCTTTGTTTCTAATAGGTTCAATAAGCTGGTGAACAAACTCAGCTGGGTACGTGTCATCACCATCAACCATTACATAACAATCAGCGTCTATATCTTGGAACATTGATCGAACAACGTTTCCTTTTCCTTGCTTTAATTCTTTTTTAACAATAGCTCCATGAGCTAATGCAATTTCACTTGTTTTGTCTTTAGAATTGTTATCATAGACGTAAATATCAGCTTCGGGTAACTCTTGCTTAAAGTCATCAATTACTTTTCCAATTGTTACTTCTTCGTTGTAACAAGGAATTAAAACTGCGATTTTCATTCTTACACCTCATTAAAGAAAATTGTTGGTAGTTGCTGAGAAATCTCATCTACACTGTATAACTTAGCTGTTTTCACAGCTTGTGATGACATGTTTTCCTTCTGTTCTGCAGATGATTCCATAAAAAGGCGCAATTTCTCCTTCAGCTCTCCTGCCTGACCAGGTTCAAAGAAAAGGCCATTTTGACCATCAATAATGTAATCTTTGAGTCCACCGATACGGCTACCGATTACAGGAGCTCCACAGGCCATGGCTTCTAATCCTACTAGACCTAAGCTTTCTCCTTTACGGATTGTTGGAAAGACAAATGCGTCGATTACATTATAGACATAGGCTAAAGAGGATTGTGGGAGCAAAGGAAAGTGAATGATTTTATCTGCTAAATTCAACTCTTGAACCATCTGTTTAAACTTTGGCTCGTCCTTTCCACTACCAACATAAATGTATTTATAATCCGTAAGGCTTTCAGCTTCTAACTGCGCGATGGCTTGTAAATAAAACTCCCATCCTTTACCGACATCAATGCGACTTACACAGCCAATATAACGTTGCTTTGGATTTAAATTCAACTCTTTATAAGCCTCTTCTTTAGTAGAAAATGAATAAAACAATTTAAAATTAACGCCTCCGCTAGGAAAGATATAAATAGGCGTTGTCACTCCATACTTCTCTTGAACTAGTTCTTTATAGTAAGGAGATGGAGTAATAATTTTATGTGAACGATGCAACAGTTCTTTTACCCGTGGCTGAAACTTTTCTTGTGAAGGGACTTCGGGAACGACATCTGAACCGTGAACGTTTGTTACAATTTTCACACGTTTATTTAACTTCTTTAAAATAAGCAAGGGTAGAGCATTGTGAGAAGCATAATGCACATAAAGGTAGTCATACTTTTTTGTTAAGCCACTTGCTATTATTTTTAAATAATGCGAAGCATATCCAACTAGCTTTCCGAGTTTGCCTGTTCGTTTTGTCATGACAGCTTTGTCTACTGAAACACCATTATCAAGTAATATCTGCTCAGTATTTTTCACAAAGACACCATAGCTTGGGAAATCTTTAGATGGATACATATTAGAAATGAGCAAAATTTTCATTTTGATTCTGCACCTATCTTCTTTGATTTTAGTATTTTCGCTATGTTGACACATGAATTAAATGTTAGATAAGTAAATAAAAGGAATATTAATTCTTGTATTAACAACAACACATTATAGCATATTTACATTTTTAAATGTCAAAGTATTATACAATCAACAAAGATTTAATAAAGCTTTATATTATTATCATGTGCATTTACTATCATTCCATGTGAAAAGCTGTTGAAGTCTAGGCTTCAACAGCTTTGTTTAACGTGATTATGTTAATGCTACTTCTACGCCAAAATGGTCGGAAACAACAGGTTTATTAGTACCATTAAAGATGACGTGGGATTTAGCTATCTTATAAGGGTCACTTGTTAGGATTAAATCAATACGAAGCTTTTCTTTGTTTTCATCCCATCCAGCAATTTTACCTTGGACCGTAATTCCTTCATCTTTTTCAAGAGCAAGGTCATAGGTGTCGTATAAAGGGTGCTTTTTCATATAGTCATATCCTTCATTTCGAATAAAGGCATTGTTGTTAAAGTCACCTAATAAGAAAAATGGATGATCTTTTTTTATGGAAGTCCATAGAGAGTCAAACTGGTCTTTAAACGGTTCTTTATCATCTTCCCACCAACCTAGATGACAAGAGTAAAATGATAGCAGTTCGTCGTTATAAGAAATTGTTGCTCCAACAACTCTTCTTGTTTTCCAGTCGTTTACGTCAGATGTTCTTGAAACGAAGAAAGAGTGCTCTTCAACAACAGGGTGCTTTGTTAAGATAGCCAAGCCTTCCTCGTAAACTTCATACCCGATGTGAGCCATGTCCCATACAAGCTCATAATCGTGAACACCTAGCTTTTTCAATTCTTGTAACAGAACATATCCATAATTATCAGATTTAATATGCTTATTCACATAAGGAGCCTCCAGATGCTGGCTAACTTCTTGTAGAGCAATTACATCATAATCTTTCTCTTTAATTACAGAAGCTAGACAAGAAATCTTGTCTAGCTGGTTTTCTTCTTGCCAAGAATGGCAGTTTAAAGTGAGTAACTTCATCTTCACGCTCCTAGTAAGTCTTGAATATCAGATTTAAGAACATCAGCTTTTGGACCATAAATAGCTTGAACACCTTTATCTTTTACGATTAAGCCTAGAGCTCCGTTTTGTTTCCATTCCGCCTCAGTAGCCACGGAGCTAGTATCTTTTACTGTTACACGAAGGCGAGTCATACAAGCGTCAACATCTTCAATGTTTTGTTGACCACCTAACAATTCAATAATAACAGGTGCTAGAGAATCATTCTTTACGTTTGAAGTACCGCTAGTTGAAGCTTCATCTTCGATATAGTTTCCGTTACGTCCCGGAGTAGGGAAGTTGAAACGTTTAATCATAAAGTTTGCTACTGCAAAGTTTAATCCGAAGAATACAAGACACGCAATAATAAAGTTTACTAAATCTAACCATAATCCTGCTTTAACAATCATTGGCGTACGTGTAATCAATTCGATAACACCGAATGCGTGAACGCGGACATCAATAATATCAACAATGGCAAAGGCCATACCTGTCATGATTGCGTATACAACATAAAGAACTGGAGCAGCAAACATGAACATGAATTCGATTGGCTCTGTAACACCAGTTAGGAATACAGCTAGTGCAGCAGAGAAGAACATTGATTTATACTTTCTGCGTTTATCTGCATCAACGTTGCGGTACATTGCAAAAGCAATACCGATTAACGCAGCACAAGATAGAATCATTTGACCAACTTTAAAGCGAGCTGGCGTTACTTCATTTAACAATTGTTGATAGCTAGCTGTGTCACCAGCTGCTAGGAAGTTATTTAAGTCAGCAATCCAAGCTAACCATAATGGATCTTGACCAGCTACTGTTGAGCCAGCACCAGAACCTGTTAAAATTTGATACGTTCCACCAAGTTCAGTATAGTTGATTGGAACCGTTAACATATGATGTAAACCGAAAGGTAATAATAGACGTTCTAATGCACCAAAAATAAATGGAGCCAAGATTGGTGCTGTGTCACGAGATGTTGCAATCCACTGACCAAAGCTGTTTAAAGCACCTTGGATGAATGGCCATACAATCGATAAAATAATTGCTGTAACAATTGATCCACCAATAACAACAAAAGGTACAAAGCGTTTACCGTTAAAGAATGATAAAGCTTCAGGTAATTTATCGTAGTTGTAATACTTGTTAAATAAGTTGGCTCCAAGGAAACCGGCAATGATACCAACGAATACGCCCATGTTTAAAGCAGGAGCACCTAAAATTGATGTGAAGTAATCTTTTACAACAAGTTCTTGTCCGAATAGAGACGTAATTTTTGCTTCAGGATCTGCTAGCATATCGGCGTTAACCCCGAAGATTGCACCAGTAATACGGTTAATCAACACAAAAGCGATTAGTGCAGCGAATGCTCCACCCGCACGTTCTTTTGCCCAAGATCCTCCAATCGCTACCGCAAACAAGATATGGAGGTTTGTAATAATACCCCAACCTATATCTTCCATCACTCGGGCAATCGTTTGCACAAGTGCCATTTCTCCACCAGTCATACCAACTAGCTTTCCAAGTGAAATCATAATACCTGCAGCTGGCATAACAGCTACAACAACCAGTAAGGCTTTACCAAACTTCTGCCAAAAATCAAATGAAAAGAATTTCTTCATGACTATTTCCCCTCCCCGTTGTATGGGCTTTCAATATGTTGTGTGCGTTTACAGTTATTTTATAGCTGAAACGAATATAAATAGTGCAACCGCTTGCATAAATTTATTTTAATAAAAAGGCTTTCATAATGCAACACTTTTTTGAAAAATAAAAGTAGGAAATTTATTTCAATAATCGATATGATAAAAAGAATAGATAGTTGAAGAGGAGAGATTTCATATGCAGGCACAGTTTGAAGCGCTTATTTTTGACTTAGATGGTGTAATTGTTGATACAATAAACTTATACTACCAAGCAAATAAAATGATTGCTGATGAAACAGGTGTTCATTTTACACACGATTGGAATCAACAAATCCAGGGAATTAGCCGCTATGAGACAGTTAAGCAAATTGTAAGACAAAGTGACAAATTTTATTCTGAAGAAGAGATGCATGCATTAGCGGAAAAGAAAAACCGTCATTATCAAGTGTTAATTGAAACGTTAGATGAAAAGGCCATCTTACCAGGCATTTTTCAGTTGATAAAAGAAGCAAAAGCAGCTGAGACCAAGCTTGCAATCGCTTCTTCTAGTTCAAACGCGATGCATGTATTAGAAAAAATCGGTTTGCAGTCTTATTTTGATAAGGTTGTAACCAGTAGAGACGTAACGCGTGGGAAGCCAGATCCAGAAATTTTTTTAACAGCAGCAAAAGAGATAGGTACCCACCCTAAAAACTGTGTTGCGATTGAGGATGGAATTGCAGGCTTAACCGCGATTAAACAAACGGATATGTTTTCCATAGGAGTAGGATTACATGAAGGAATGGAACAAGCGGATTGGCAAGTAGCTTCTACTCATGAACTAACGTTTAAGAGCGTGAACAAGAAGTTTGTAAACCGTTAATTGGCTGAATGTAACGTCGTCTACACAAATACTTATTATATTGTTTACATAGAAGTCAAAGACTACGTAATAAAACATGTTAACCTAAAAATAAAAAACAGCAGGGGGACTCAGAATGATTAAATGCGTTGCAACTGACATGGATGGAACATTAGTAAATAGCGAACAAAAAATTAGTGTAGAGAACAGCAAAGCAATTAAAGCTGCACAGCGTGAAGGTGTAGAAGTTATTGTGGCGACTGGACGCTCTTATGAAGAAGCTGCTTTTTTACTAAAAGAAGCTGGCATTGAGACGTTTCTTATTTGTATAAATGGAGCAGAGGTAAGAAATAAAAAAGGTGAGAAGTTAGAAGCGTTTGGAATGTCTCTGGATAAAATTAAAGCTGTTGAAGAGGTTTTTAATAAGCATGAGCTGTACTTTGAGGTGTATACAAGTGATGGAACATACTCAAATGACTATGATAAAGCACTTTCTGTTGTAATGGATATTTATATGAGTGCTAGCTTAAAAAATCAATACGATGAGTTATTAAAAGCAGCTAAAAAGCGATTTGAAGAAGGAAAAGTAAAGTTAATTGAAGAGTATGAGCCACTCTTTCAGGATTCAAATATATTGATTTATAAAATGTTGGCTTTCTCATTCGATGATGAGAAGCTAAATCGTGCGCGTGAAGAGTTAAAAGCTTTTCATGGAATTGCTGTAAGCTCTTCAGGTAAAGAAAATATTGAAGTGAATAGTGAAGAAGCTCAAAAAGGAATTGCATTAGAAAAGTTCGTCAAAAGCCGAGGTATCTCCTTACAAGAAACAATGGCAATTGGTGATAATTATAATGACCTTTCGATGTTTCATAAAGCAGGAAGAGCCGTTGCAATGGGCAATGCACCGGATGAAATAAAGCGTCATGCTCATGTCGTAACAAAAACGAATGATGAACATGGTGTAGCGGAAGCTATTGAGAGTATCTTTAAGCCAGTATAGAGTTTGGGACATAACAAAATGATTGCTTCTAAGAGACGAACACTAGCTGTTCCAATCTTTTTGGTTTGTCTGAACACGTTCGTTCCATTGCGCTACGGCCACTCGCTTTCCGCGGGGAGGAACCTGAGCTTCCTCGCTGCGCTGCGGGATCTCAGTTTTCCCTCTCTTTCCCGCAGGAGTCGAGTGTCCTACGCTCCATTCCACCCTGTTTCCAACATTGTTTTCACAATCAACCAAAAAACCTGAACGATTAAAAGTGAGAAACTCTCAATCGTTCAGGTTTATCATTGGCTGAATTACTTATGTCCCAGCCTCAATTTGTTATTAACACATTTTTACGACGATAAGCACTGTGGTTTGTTGGACCTACGTATTGGTTTAATGGGAAAGAATGGCGAATTGCTTCAGTAATAAACTCTTTAGCTGTATAAATAGCTGATTTTACATCATTACCTTTGGCTAATTGTGCTGTAATCGCTGCAGAGTATGTGCAGCCAGCCCCATGAGTGAAAGTCGTTTGGATTAGTTCAGATTCTAACAGTTCAAATGTTTGGCCGTCATATAGAACGTCTACAGCCTTATCGTGATTTAGTTTACTTCCGCCTTTAACTAATACAAACTGTGCACCTAGTTCATGGATTTTTTTCGCAGCTTCTTTCATTTCATCAATTGTTTTAATAGCTCCAATGCCGCTTAGTTGTCCTGCTTCAAACAAGTTTGGAGTAACAACCGTTGCTCTTGGCACTAATACATCGCGTAGACTAACTGCTGTTTCTGGGTGTAATACTTCATCTTCCCCTTTACACACCATAACAGGATCAATTACTACATTTTTAAGAGCGTGCTCATCAATTACTTTTGCTGCTAGCTCAATAATTTCAACTGAGCCCAGCATGCCTGTTTTAAGAGCCTGCACACCTACGCCTTTTACAATGGTATCTAACTGTTTGGCAACAGTTGATGTTTCTTGTGGAAAAACATTGTGTGACCAGCCGTTTTCTGGATCCATTGTAACAATTGTAGTAAGAGCGGTCATGCCATAAACACCTAACTCTTGAAATGTTTTTAAATCGGCTTGAATACCTGCACCACCACTAGTATCTGAGCCAGCAATTGTTAGTACTTTATTCATACTCATGGAAAATCTCCCTTCAATCTAAGCTATTTATTTTCTTCTATTCTAGCGCTTTTATAGTAGAGATTCAATTTACAAAATTAAACTTTTTAGAATTAACAATAACTATTCAATGAGAGGTAATAATATTTTACTAATATATAATTCAAAAGGGAGGAATAGGAGGGTGAGAGATGATGGATGTTTTCTTTGAATAATTTGTTATAAACAACAAGAGTTTGGGACATAACAAAATGATTGCTTCTAAAAGACGAACACTAGCTGTTCCCATCTCTTTAGTTTGTCTCAACACGTTCATTCCATTGCGCTACGGTCACTCGCTTTCCGCGGGGAGGAACCTGAGCTTCCTCGCTGCGCTTTGGGATCTCCGTTTTCCCTCTCTTTCCCGCAGGAGTCGAGTGTCCTACGCTCCATTCCACCCTGTTTCCAACATTGTTTTCACAGTCAACAAAAAACCTGAACGATTAAAAGTTATGAACTCTCAATCGTTCAGGTATAGTAGATGCTGAACTACTTATGTCTCAGTCTCTTGATTTATTAAATAGAAGTTAATTCTTTGTTTAAAGCAACTTCAACCGGTACATAATCATAGCCTAGGTCGCGTGCAACTGCTTCATACGTAATTGCGCCATTTGCTACGTTTACACCTAATTTAAGTGCTGGGTTTTCTTGAATTGCTTTATAAGCACCTTTAGATGCAATTTGTAAAGCGTATGGTACAGTTACGTTTGTAAGAGCAATTGTAGATGTACGAGGTACTGCACCTGGCATATTTGCAACAGCATAGTGAACTACACCGTGCTTTTCGTACGTTGGTTGATCGTGAGTAGTGATATGATCAACTGTTTCAACAATACCACCTTGGTCAATTGCTACGTCAACAATAACAGATCCTGGTTTCATTGATTGTACCATTTCTTCTGTTACAAGCTTAGGTGCTTTTGCACCTGGGATTAACACAGCGCCAATCAATAAGTCTGCTTGAGCAACAGCATCAGCGATGTTATAAGGGTTTGAAACCAGCGTATTGATTTGGTTTCCGAAAATGTCGTCTAATTGACGAAGGCGTTCAGGGCTTAGGTCAATAATTGTTACATCTGCACCAAGTCCGATTGCTAACTTAGCAGCATTTGTTCCAACAACACCGCCACCAATAATTGTTACTTTTCCGCGGCTTACTCCAGGTACGCCAGCTAATAGAATTCCTTTACCGCCGTTTGATTTTTGTAAGAATTGAGCACCGATTTGAGAAGCCATGCGTCCCGCTACTTCACTCATTGGTGTTAATAATGGCAACGTTCTGTTTACTGCAACTGTTTCATATGCGATAGCCGTGACACCTTTATCTTTAAGCGCTTGTGCTAAAGTAGGTTCTGCAGCTAAGTGTAAATAAGTAAATAAAATTAAACCTGGGCGGAAATAATCATATTCGCTAGGTAGAGGCTCTTTTACTTTCATGACCATTTCAGCTTGAGCCCAAACGTCAGCAGCTAATTCAACAATTTCTGCTCCAGCTTTCATGTAGTCTTCATTCGTAAATCCACTTCCGATTCCTGCTTCTGCTTCTACTAAGACACGATGACCTGTACCAACAAATGATGCTACTCCTGCAGGCGTAATCGCTACACGGTTTTCGTTGTTTTTAATTTCTTTTGGTACACCAATAATCATAATATGTTTCCTCCCTTAAAATAGACGAAATCTTATTTCTAGCTACAGTATATAAAAAACTTCTTTCTTTTTCTTTGTCAGGAAAAAAGAAATCAATCGTATTATTTTGTGAAAACACACAAATGGAAGCGTTTACTATTTTGATTTTTCTGATTATTTGTTAGTTGTTCTGACATAGGTTGGGTCTTTTGGTCTATCAATAAGCAAAGAGCCATCCTATATGCAGAATGGCTCTTTTACTTAATTTGATGGGTTATTTTTATATTTTTGTAATTTAATATCTAAATAAAGCGTAATTTTTTGGTTTGTATCTTTTAAGTTAATATCACCAATCTCTGAAATACGCTTTAAACGGTAACTTAAAGTATTAATGTGAACGTTTAAAACTTTAGCAGCATCGTTAATGTTGTTGTCTGAATCTAAAAATACTTCGAGTGTTTCCACTAAGGTACTATTGTGGCGCAAATCATACTCGTTTAATTTAGCTAATGAGTAATTTTCAAAGTGATCTTGCGTTCTTTTCTCTAGCAGTACATCTAAAAATTGATAGATCCCTAATTCTTGATAGCCTGCGATGTGGGCCGTTTCTTTCGGGAACTTTCTCTTAATGTTCAATACGTTTAGTGCTTCATTGTAACTTTTGGCGATATGATCATAAGAAGAATACATGCTGCTAAAGCTAGCTTCAATTTGCTCAATTGAGAACCTTTCTTTCATTGTATCTTTAAAGAATGTTACAAAATCATGCTGATCTTTTAATGGAGTTAAAATTGAATCCAAAGAAAGGAACAGAATAAGATCATTGCAATCAATTGTATATAGAATAATTTTCAAACGATGCATGGTTTTTAGTAAATAAGAAATTTGGCGTTCAGATTCTGGCATAATATCTTCCTGAAATCGAAATACTGCAATTGAAAAAGACGTGGGTGGAGTAATTTGCGCATCATAAAAAGCTTGCGTGATATCCTCTTTTGACTCCATATGTCCTGTGAGCAGCTTCCAAAAAAACTCTTGTGAACGTTCTTCGCGCTTATATTTACGAATTTGAAGTTGAAGTAATTTATTGCGAAGTACGGTAGCAGCTTTTTTTAATAGAAGTAACTCTTCTTCATTTAAGGTTTTATCGACTTCTACAGCCCAAATAAAACCTAATACTTCGTCGTTTTTCCAAATTGAAATAGCTACACGATTCCCTAGTCCAATTTCATTGATATTTTCAACGCGAATAGGGTCATCCGTTTTTAATAATTGAGGAATAATACCTTCTTTCCACAAGTTATTAATTACTTTCTCGGGTACGCGTCGACCGATAATCGTTGCGATACGCGCCTGATCTGTCCGCTCGTCATGCGTACTATATGCCAAAAGACGGTGGTTCGAATCTTCAATAGTAATTGGGCATTGTAAAACTTCACTAATACGGTCTGCAAACTCTTCAAGTGTGTCAAAGTTTTCCTTAAATGGATCTCGAATCGGTTTGTTCATATTAAATCCCTCTTTAATAAAAATAATTACATATTGATTTATCATAAATCTTTTGATAATCTTTTGACTATTGATTAAAAACATTTTGTGAAAATAGACAAAAACAAACTATCCTTTTTAATGATTTTAACAAAAAAACTTGTCTGAGAAAATGTTAAAATTATATCAGGGAATCATTTATTAGAGCTTATTTAGAATGTAAGCGCTAACAGATGGGGAGGAAGCATCAATGGACATTCTAGATATTTTAGGGAAAATCAATGGAATTCTTTGGGGAACACCGAGCTTAATTCTTTTATTTGGGACAGGCTTATTTTTAACCTTTGCATTAAGGGGTTTACAGTTCCGTAAGTTGATGTATGCGTTCAAATTAGGATTTACAAAAGAAAAAGAAGAAGATGCAAAAGCTGAAGGTGATGTAAGTAATTTTAAAGCCTTGATGACAGCTTTGGCTGCAACAATTGGTAACGGTAATATCGCTGGTGTAGCCACGGCTATCACGTTAGGTGGCCCAGGGGCAATCTTCTGGATGTGGATTGTAGGTTTACTGGGTATGGCTACAAAGTACGCTGAAGCATTATTAGCAATGAAATTCCGTGTGAAAAATGATAAAGGTGAGTACTCAGGCGGTCCGATGTACTATGTGGAAAAAGGGCTGGGACCGAAATTTAAAATTTTGGCTATCGCCTTTGCTCTTTTTGGAGCCTTTGCAGCATTAGGTATTGGAAACAGCGTTCAGTCTAATACCATTGCAAGCGTTGTAGATGAAAGCTTTGGTATTAGTGGAATTGTGACGGGAATCGTATTAGCGGTTTTAACAACTCTGATCATCTTTGGTGGTATTCAACGCATTAGTACCGTAGCAGGGTTTTTTGTACCGATGATGGCTTTACTATACATTGCAGGGTCATTATTAATTATTTTCTTAAACGTTGATAAAATTATTCCATCATTTGCATTGATTTTCGAATATGCATTTTCACCAGTAGCTGCAACAAGTGGATTTGTTGGTATCGCGGTTTCTGAAGCAATTCGTAGTGGGGTATCACGTGGAATCTTCTCAAATGAAGCCGGTTTAGGAACAGCAGCTTTAATTGCAGGAAATGCTCGGTCGGATCATCCGGTTAAACAAGCCCTTGTAGCGATGACGGGTACATTCATTGTCACCATCATCGTTTGTACGATGACGGGGTTAGTACTAATTATTACAGGCTTCTGGGATCCAACAGGAGGTGCTATCTCTGGTGTGGCGCATAATGCCAACTTAGATGGCGGAGCTTTAACTTCAGCAGCCTTTGCGTCGTCCTTAGGTCAAATTGGTGAATATATTGTTGCATTTTCTGTTATTTTTTTCGGATTCTCAACAATTGTAGGTTGGTATGTATACGGAGAAAAATGTTTTGAATATTTATTTGGTACGAAAGCAACAGGTCTTTATCGTACAATTTATGTAGCGGCTTGTGGCCTTGGAGCAGTAGCAAACTTAACGGTTGTTTGGGCGTTTGCAGATATGGCAAATGCGCTGATGATGATTCCAAACTTAATTGCTCTTGTGTTGTTATATAAGGTTGTTGTTCATGAAACAAACGATTATTTTGAAAATCATTACAAAGTAGCAACAATGAAAAAAGCAAGCTAATATTAAAAAGCGTCTGCATAAGCAGGCGCTTTCGTTTTTTTTTTAATACAACCATGGTACTATACAAATATGTATAATAGATGATATGAAGGTTGCTGCATTCTAGCTTGAATGTTTTTATGTGGTTCAGTTAAGATTAAAGTGACTAATTCATATTAAAAAACGAAGGGAAGAGAGAACATGACAAAGCAACAAATTGGTGTTATTGGCTTAGCGGTTATGGGGAAAAACCTTGCGCTAAACATTGAAAGCAGAGGCTATTCAGTATCTGTTTACAACCGCTCACCGGAGAAAACAGAAGAGTTTTTAAAATCCGAGGCAGAAGGTAAAAACTTTGTTGGTACATACAGTGTCGAAGAGTTTGTTAATTCTCTTGAAAAACCACGTAAAATTTTATTAATGGTTAAAGCTGGTGCAGCAACAGATGCAACAATTGATTCATTAAAACCATACCTTGAAAAAGGTGATATTTTAATTGACGGTGGTAACACATTCTTCCAAGATACAATTCGTCGAAATAAAGAATTAGAAGAGCTTGGTATTAACTTTGTTGGTACAGGCGTTTCAGGTGGAGAAGAAGGTGCGCTAAAAGGTCCTTCAATCATGCCTGGTGGTCAAAAAGAAGCTTACGAGTTAGTAGAGCCAATCTTAAAGTCTATCTCTGCTAAAGTAAACGGAGATGACTGCTGCACATACATCGGACCAAATGGTGCGGGTCACTATGTAAAAATGGTTCATAACGGAATTGAATATGGTGATATGCAACTGATTTCTGAAGCGTATTTCATTATGAAAAACGTTTTAGGTTTAGAAGCAGATGAATTACATGAGGTATTTGCTGAGTGGAATAAAGGAGAGCTAGATAGCTATCTTATCGAAATTACAGCTGATATCTTTACAAAAAAAGACGACGAAACAGGCAAGCCGCTTGTTGATGTGATCTTAGATACAGCAGGACAAAAAGGTACTGGTAAATGGACAAGCCAAAGCTCATTAGACTTAGGTGTGCCTCTACCAATCATCACAGAATCTGTATTTGCTCGTTTTATTTCAGCAATGAAAGAAGAGCGTGTAAAAGCAAGTAAAGTATTAAGTGGTCCAGAAGCAACTTCTTACGAAGGCGATAAAACAGAACTAATCGAAGCAATTCGAAAAGCGCTATATATGAGTAAAATTTGTTCATACGCACAAGGATTCGCTCAAATGAAAGCTGCGTCTGAAGAGTATGATTGGAATTTACAATATGGGGATATTGCGATGATCTTCCGCGGTGGTTGTATCATTCGTGCACAATTCCTACAAAAAATTAAAGAAGCATACGATCGTGATGCAGACTTAACAAACCTATTGTTAGACCCATACTTCAAAGACATCGTAGAAGGATATCAATCTGCGCTTCGTGAAGTTATTTCAATCGCGGTTAAGCAAGGTATTCCAGTGCCAAGTTTCTCAAGCGCGTTAGCTTACTATGACAGCTACCGTACAGAAACACTGCCAGCAAACCTTTTACAAGCGCAACGCGACTACTTTGGAGCTCATACGTACCAACGTATTGATAAAGAAGGCGTATTCCACACTGAGTGGTTAAAATAAGAAGAATAAATAAGAAAGGGGATTGCTGTTGAAAGCAATCCCTTTCTCTATTCGACAAAGGACTTGTCGAATAAAAACGCAGCGAAATATTCGCTGCGTTTTTCAGGCTGTTGAGAAACTTTGTTCTCAACAGCTTTTTTATGTCTGTCTTTTTTTATCAGTGGTAACACTGATAAAAAAAGACTGGAGTTGATGAAACATGATGGGTGCACTTAAAAATCATCGAGATGAACAAGTGATGGTTTCTGTAGAAGATTTAGTTCCTGCCAATCACTTTTTGCGTACAATTGAAGCGACAATTGATTTTAGCTTTATTGAAGAAAAGCTTCTTCCTTATTATTGTGAAGACAATGGACGTCCTTCCATTCATCCCATTACGCTATTCAAAATGATGTTTATTGGTTACTTTTATGGCGTTCGTTCCGAACGTCAACTTGCCAAAGAAATTCAAACGAATGTGGCGTATCGATGGTTCTTAGGCTTATCGTTAACGGATGCCGTTCCTCACCATTCGACGATTAGTTTTAATCGCCGAACACGCTTTTTAGATACGACGATTTTTGAAGACATTTTTGATGAAATTGTTCGCCAGGCGATAGAACATCGCATGGTTGGTGGACGTGCTTTAATGACAGACTAGACTCATATCAAAGCGAATGCGAATAAACATAAATATGAAAAACAACCAAAGAAGTCCCGCCGACAAGCGTATATGGAAGAGTTAGAAGCAGCCGTCAACGAAGATCGTCTTGAAAACGGAAAAAAGAACTAAGTCCTCGAAAGGAAGGCGTTGCCTTACAAAAACAAACCCGCATCAGTACAACGGATCCCGATAGTGGTTTTATGATGAGAGATGGAAAGCCAGATGGCTTTCATTATTTAGAT
>NZ_LWBK01000009.1:0-91973 GCF_001614195.1 Bacillus sp. VT 712
ATGATGGATAGAAAAGGCGATATCGTTTTCTTGTAATTTCATTTCTAATTCTAAAGGTAAAATTAATTGATTCATGTTATAATCTTTAAACATAAGGACCCTTCTTTCTGGTTGAATTTGTTGTGGTGACTATATTTTATCAGAAGTGGTCCTTATTTTTATGGAAAAAATAAAACAAAGCCGTGAAATTTTACTCATCGTAAAATTTCACGGCTTTTTTCATCTCAGAGGAGGGTTTTGTCCCAGCCTCTTTCTTTGTTATCGTACCTCTACCCAGCCGTTTTTAATTGCTACAACAACTGCTTGCGTACGGTCGTTTACGTTCATCTTTTGTAAAATATTACTTACGTGGTTTTTAACTGTTTTTTCACTAATATATAGAGCTTCACCAATTCCACGGTTACTCTTTCCATCAGCTAAAAGTTGCAATACTTCACACTCACGACGAGTTAGTAAGTGAAGCGGGCGGCGAATCTCAATTGGCTCATGTGGATATGAAGATGATTGACCTTGAGCTGCAAGTCGACGGTATTCTTTTACTAGGCTATGCGTTACCTTCGGATGTAAGTAAGATCCACCCTCTGCTACTACTTTAACAGCTTCAATTAATGCATCTGCATCCATTTCTTTTAACAAGTAGCCTCGTGCTCCTGTTTGAAGTGCATGAGTCACATATGTTTCATCATCATGAATCGATAAGATGATAACTTTCGTATCTGGGTTCATCTCTACTAGCTGCTTTGTTGCTTCGACACCATTTACAGCTGGCATGTTGATATCCATGATTACAACGTCAGGCTGATGTTCTTCAACAAGACCAATCGCTTCGTTACCATCGTCACCTTCTGCTACTACTTCAAAATCTTTTTCAAAATCTAAAATACGTTTTACTCCTTCACGGAATAATTGATGGTCATCAATGATGACAATTCGTGTTTGCATATCTGGTTCCTCCCCAAATCCAACAATGAATAGTTTTTACTATATTAATTCGATGTTATTGTATTCTTATTATTTATTTAGAATCGGTACTTTAATCATAACAAGCGTACCTTGGTTTAATTTTGAATGAACAGAAATGCTTCCACCCAACAAATCTACTCTTTCTCTCATTCCAATTAAACCAAATGAGTTTTCTTTTTTTTGATTTTGATCAAAGCCACAGCCATCATCTTTTACAAGTAAAACTACTTGTTCATTATTAAACTCAATTTTCACTTGAACTTCCGAGGCATCCGCATGCTTTAAGGCATTCGTAACAGCTTCTTGTACAAGTCGAAATAGCGCTACTTCCAGCTTTGACGCAGTACGTTTTTCTTGTCCAATCGAAATGAAGGTAATGCGTGGTTTACCGTCATTATAGTCTTCAATTGTATCTAAATATTTTCGAAGCGTTGGAATTAATCCTAAATCATCCAATGCCATTGGTCTTAAGTCGTAAATAATTCTTCGCACTTCATAGAGTGCTGAACGCACCATTTTGCGCAAATCTCGAATTTCATCCATCGCTTCCTGAGCACTGCGCTCTCGGTAAATACGTTCAATTAATTCCGACCTCATCATCACGTTAGCTAGCATTTGCGCTGGACCATCATGAATTTCACGAGATAACCTTTTACGCTCTTCCTCTTGCGCTTCAATAATCCGAAAACCAAAATATTCTTTTTGAATAGCATCTTCAACAATTTCTCCAACCTGCTTCAAATCGCTGGTTAAATAGTTTAACACCACTGAAATCTGCCCCACCAGATGATCTGCTCGCTTGATGGTTTCTTCCAACGATATCAATCGACGTTCAAGTTCATCTCGCCTGCTTCTAAGCTGATGTTCTGACTGCTGATTCATTAAAAGTTTTGTCTGTAATTCATGAGCTTTTTCGTAGGCATCTTTTACCTCTGGCTCAGAATAAATTTGAAAATGCTTGCTTACCTCAGCTAAGCGCTTTCGTGCTAAACGCGCCTGAGCCTCTAGGCGATCTCCTTGCTCAATAACCTGCAAAACTTTGGCTTTTAAGCCTTCTAATTCTTCTTTTATCTCTTCGTATTCCTGTCGTGCACTTTCAGATAAGCGATATACTTCATCTTTACTATTTCCAACTGTGCCAATGATTTTGTCTAATATTTCATCTAACATTTTACTTGTTAATTTATGTTTTGACATTTATTCACCTCAAGCTTACACTCACATTCGAAGAAATGCCAATACGTTATTACGCTTTCTCGTACGACTTACTTGAATTGCGAGGAAATCTGGATCTGCTCCAGTTTACATGATTAAGACAGCATCTATAGAGACAGCATGGCTATAGAAAAACATATGAGATACCTTCTTGTTTTTCTTATATTAGAATAGGATAAGTTCTTTTGGTGTACATCTTTGCTCACTACTTTTCTCATGCATGATATACACTCTACTCCAAAAGACTACCATTTCTATCTCACCATTAACAGGGACAAACATCCTGTTTCGTTTAACAATTACATGTCATTCGTAACATTTATGTGATTATTTTTTTAAAACTTTTGGTTTAGTTAGCTTGTCCATTATCATTGATAAATACTTTACAACACTGTAACAATTCAAGGCTCCAAATTGATGTATCAGTTTTGAAGCTTTATAATAAGTGAGATAAGAAAAAATTGCTTTTATTCTTAATTTTAATTACCTATTACCCACTTTTTTAAAATAAACACATAAAATCATATAAACAGGAGGCATTTTATTACATTGTTACCTCAATATTATACTGTAAAACAGTCTGGTGCACATGAAATTGTGATTCAAAAATCACGCTTTATCTGTCATGCAAAGCGTGCAACAACAGAAAAAGAAGCACAGGACTTTATTCAAAAGATAAAGAAAGAACATTGGAGCGCAAACCACAACTGTTCTGCTTATTTAATTGGAGAGCGCGATCAGTTTCAAAAAGCCAATGATGATGGTGAACCTAGCGGTACTGCCGGTGTACCAATGCTTGAAGTGCTGAAGCGAAAAGAACTAAAGGATACTGTTGTGGTAGTAACGCGTTATTTCGGCGGTATTAAGCTTGGGGCTGGCGGACTCGTTCGTGCATATAGCAACTCAGTATCTGAAGGGCTCACAAACATTGGTATCGTAAAGCGTACACTTATGCAAATCATGCATACAAAAGTTGATTATACGTGGCTTGGCAAGCTGGAAAATGAATTACGCAATTCACCTTACGTCTTGAAAGAAATTCATTATGCAGATAACGTAATCGTGGATACGTTTGTGGAAGAGAGTCAAAAAGATGCGTTTACAGCTTGGATGACGGAACTTACAAACGGCCAAGCAGACATTTCAGCAGGCGAAGTGACCTATTTAGAAGAAGAGATATAATGAATTATTTACTGTGAATTAAAAACATTGTAAAATAAAAGACAGCGCACTGATGCCACAGTGCGTCGTTCTTTTCCTCACTAAAATATAAGGTAATATTGAACGCATTCCGTTTAATTTGAATTCCAATAACAAACAATAAAAATATGTAAAAACTTACTAAACTAAAGGAGAACGTATATGGCTCAGCATAGGCGTTTTGAAAAACGAGTAAATCGAAAAAAGCGGAAAAGAAGATTGCTTTCTTTTTTTCTTCTGCCAATCTTAATCATTGGATTATCCGCTACGGCGTACGGCTCTTATTTGTTCGCTAAAGCAAAAAGCGTTGCATCTGATTCATTTCAAAGCTTAGGAGATCGTGACTCTTCACCGATGCGCGATCGAAAAATCGATCCTAAGAAAGATAACATCTCCATTTTATTTATGGGTGTTGATGACAGCGAATCGCGAAATTTCGGGAAATCGGCTCGTACAGATGCACTAATTTTAGCGACGCTAAACGAAAAAGAGAAAACGGTGAAGCTTGTGAGTATCCCTCGTGACTCTCGCGTATATATTCCAGAAGTCAGCAAAAAAGATAAAATTACGCATGCTCATGCATACGGTGGACCGAAAGCCACGGTCGAAACGGTTGAAGAGCTATTCGATGTTCCCGTAGACTACTATGTAAAGCTTAATTTCCAAGCTTTCACTGAGATTGTTGACTCTTTAGGAGGCATCGAATTTGATGTACCTTACGACTTAAAAGAAAAAGATTCTAGTGATCATCATGAAGGCATTGTACTAAAAGCTGGTAAACAACACTTAAACGGTGAAGAAGCACTAGCAATTGCACGGACAAGAAAACAAGATAGTGACATTGAACGAGGTAAGCGACAGCAGCAGCTTATGCAAGCCATCGCTAAGGAAGCATCGTCAATTGGCTCTATGACAAAGTATGGTAACTTAATCGAAGCTGTTGGTGACAACATGAAAACAAACTTAATGTTTGGCGAAATGCTTTCGTTCTATGATTACGCTTCGAAGAATATTGATATTGAAACATTAAATCTTGCTGGGACAGATGATACAATTAACGGCGTTTATTATTATGAATTGGATGATATAGCCGTTCAAGAAGTAAGCGATACGCTACACGAACATTTAGGTCTAGACAAAGAAAGCACGGAGTAGAAAAAGCCTGTCGACTTCAGAGCCGACAGGCTTTTTTATTTATATCGTAGCGCTTGAAACATATTGAGTAGTGGTCGATATGTTTTATCTACCAGACCAATTTTCTCCACAATGATTTCAATTGCAAAAATTAAAATGGCGAGAACTAGGAACGAACCCCACATGGTTTGTACCTGAGAAAAGATAACGGCTGCTAAACCAAAAATCGCACTCATACCGTAAATAATTAGCACCGTTTGGCGATGGCTGTATCCTAAGCGCAACAGGCAGTGATGCAGATGCGACTTGTCAGGAGCCGAAAGCGGCTGATTTTTAACGATACGGCGAATAATTGCAAAGAACGTATCTGAAATTGGTACACCGAGGATAATAACCGGAACGATTAATGAAATTAACGTAACATTTTTAAATCCTAACAGAGATAAAACCGAAATCATGTACCCTAAGAAAAGTGCTCCTGTATCTCCCATAAAGATTTTGGCTGGATGAAAATTATAAAGCAAGAACCCAAGCGTACTTCCTAACAGGATAAAGCCCATACTCGTTACGAACACGTCGTTCATCATAATGGCCATTCCTGAAATTGTAATTAATACAATTGAGGAAACTCCTGCTGCAAGACCATCTAATCCGTCAATTAAGTTGATGGCATTTGTGATCCCCACAATCCAAATAATTGTAAGAGGAATACTCAAAACGCCAAGTTCAAGACTACCATTAAAAGGAAGGTTGATATACTGAACTTGTACACCGCCATATACCACCACGATTAACGCTGCAAGCAATTGACCGCTTAGCTTAATTTTTGCTGAAAGCTCCATCATATCATCTAACACACCCGTAATAATGATAATGAAACTTCCGATGATAATTGCTAAAGCGTAAGGGCTAGTTGGTTGTAAAAGAAAATAACCGATTAAAAAACTAATAAATATTGCTAATCCTCCAAGACGAGGCATAATTTTTTGATGAACTTTTCGTTGATTTGGCTTATCTGTTGCACCTATTTTAAATGCTAATTTTTTAACAAGCGGAGTGACTAAAATAGACGAAATAAAACAAATAAACAAGGTCAAATATAACATGTAGACCCTCCTCAGGTTTATGTTAACCAAAATCGCAGTAAATGTTACTGTTATTTAGATTTGGATAATATTACATATGAGCGAGCTATTGGACAAAATTTTTTGACTAGTTTTCTCCTAAACTGGATTATACCATATTGATTTTACTACTTAAATAAGAATTTGTCTTCATAAACCTTAAACTAACTCTCTCTATGTATCTATCATTTAATATACATCTAATTATGTTTTTCTTCTATCTTTCTCTTACTAACCAACACCCTACCTATTGTATTTAACAGTCTTTGCAAATATACGAACATTCGAATGGATGAATTAATCAACTGCCTATTTACTGCAGCATCTAAAGATAAAAGATGAAAAAATATTATTATTTTTATAAAAAATGAAACTTTTCTATTTTCTGAGCGTATTACCTTTTATAAGAATCAAATGAAGGGAGGTTTTCAAATTGGAACTGCTCTCGGTGCCTATTCAGACAATTTATCTTTACACACTAATTGGTTTTGGTACCCTTACCTTTTTATACATTCTATTCGGTGACGTACTGGATGCATTATTTGAAGGTATCCCTGGATTAAATCCTACGCTCATTTTTTCCTTTTTTACAATCTTCAGTGCAAGCGGCTATATCTTGGAACAACTACAGCTATTTTCCAGTATTTTAAATCTGATTGTCTCTGCAATTATTGCCCTATTACTTGTAACACTACTCAATATCTTTGTTCTTATTCCTTTATCATCTGCTGAAGAATCAATTGCTTTTACAGAGTCATCTCTTCAAGGTCGAATTGGCGAACTCATCATTCCTATTCCCATTGATGGATACGGTGAAGTTGTTGTTAAAGACGTAAGTGGCACTATTTCAAAGCCAGCCATTAGCTTAAAAAATCAAGAAATTTTGTCAGGTACCAAAGTATTGATTGTTGAAATCAAAAACGGAAATGCGGTTGTTGTTACTTACGAACCGACCAACTACACACTACCAAATTCATAATCAAGAGGAGGATATTTATGTCCATTTTTATTATTGCTGGAATCGTTGTCTTTTTATTAATTGTATTGATTGGAGTATTTATTACCAAATATCGTACTGCAGGTCCTGATGAAGCACTGATTGTCACAGGTAGCTATTTAGGATCAAAGAATGTTCACGTTGACGAATCTGGAAACAAAATTAAAATTGTGCGAGGCGGAGGTACATTTGTATTACCCGTATTTCAACAAGCTGAACCATTAAGCTTATTATCAAGTAAATTAGAAGTATCAACACCTGAAGTATATACAGAACAAGGTGTACCCGTGATGGCCGATGGTGTATCTATTATTAAAATAGGCGGTTCTATATCAGAAATTGCTACAGCAGCTGAACAGTTCTTAGGTAAAGCCAAAGAAGATCGTGAAACGGAAGCGCGTGAAGTTCTTGAAGGACATTTACGCTCGATTTTGGGATCAATGACTGTAGAAGAAATTTATAAAAACCGCGAGAAATTTTCACAAGAAGTACAGCGCGTTGCGTCTCAAGACTTAGCGAAAATGGGGCTTATTATCGTCTCGTTTACAATCAAAGATGTACGTGATAAAAACGGATACTTAGAGTCGCTTGGTAAGCCTCGTATTGCTCAGGTAAAACGTGATGCTGACATCGCTACTGCCGAGGCTGAAAAAGAAACGAGAATCAAGCGCGCAGAAGCACATAAGGATGCTCAAAAAGCTGAGCTAGAGAGAAATACCGAAATTGCGGAAGCGGAAAAAGCGAACCAATTAAAAACGGCTGAATACCGCCGTGAACAAGATATTGCAAAAGCTCGTGCTGACCAAGCATACGACTTAGAAACAGCTCGTGCAAAACAAGAAGTAACAGAACATGAAATGCAAATTCGTATTATTGAGCGTCAAAAACAAATTGAATTAGAAGAAAAAGAAATTCTTCGTCGTGAACGCCAATACGATTCTGAAGTTAAAAAGAAAGCCGACGCGGACCGCTACGCAGTTGAGCAGGCTGCTGCTGCTGAAAAAGCCAAACAGCTTGCAGAAGCGGATGCAAATAAGTATCGTGTTGAAACAATGGCTAAAGCAGAAGCAGAACGCGTTCGTGTTGATGGTCTTGCAAAAGCCGATGCTGAGCGTGCTCAGGGTGAATCAGAAGCTGAAATCATTCGCTTAAAAGGTCTTGCAGAAGCGGAAGCAAAACAAAAAGTAGCAGAAGCATTTGAACAGTTCGGTCAAGCAGCTATCTTGGATATGATTATCAAAATGCTTCCAGAATATGCGAAGCAAGTTGCTGCACCTTTATCTAATATTGATAAGATTACAGTTGTCGATACAGGTAGCTCGGGTGAAAGTGGAGGCGCCAATAAAGTAACTGGCTATGCTACCAACCTAATGTCTACTTTACAGGAATCGTTAAAAGCTTCATCCGGTTTAGATGTTAAAGAACTGATTGAAAACTTTTCTGGTAAAGGAAACGTTCGTCACAGCTTAGATCAGTTAACAGAAGAAATCAAAGATAAAAAAGAAGCGTAACAAAAAGGAGAGCCTCCCGTTGCAGGGGGCTCTCCTTTTTGTTATCCTTTTAGCGCTTTAAGTAAGAACTTTGGTAGTGCTAGTTGTCTTTTCAAACGCCATGGCTCTTTTATTAAACGATACAACCATTCTAACCCAAATCGTTGAAAAACTTCTGGAGCACGGTTTAAACGACCAGAAATCACATCAAACGATCCTCCTACTCCTTGGTACACTGAAGGGTATAGATGATCTTTGTTCGCTAGAATCCAGTTTTCTTGAGCTGGACTTCCTAATGCAACAAAAACGATATCTGCTTTTGATTCATTAATAGTTGTTTCAATTACCTGCTTGTCTTTTTCATATCCATCAAGCACGCCAACAATTTGAATACCAGGAAACTTCTCTTCTAACTTGACTTTCGCCTCTCTGGCTATGCCTGGCTTGGCACCATACAAGAAGATTCGCTTCCCTTCTACAGTAGCTGTTTCACAAAGCTTCATCATCATATCAATTCCCGTTACACGCTCGCGTATTTTGCCTTTACGAAGCTTAGAAGCCAAAATAACACCGATACCGTCTGGAATTTGGTATGTTGCTTTATTTAACAACGTACGTAGCTCCTCGTCTTCTTGAGCTTTCATAATTTTTTCTGGATTAATGGCTACAATAAACGAAGTGTTCCGTTGATTAATATCTTCCATTAGCTTTGCTGCTAATTCATCATACGTGTCGTGACACACATCTACACCTAAGATATTTTCTTTCATCAAATCACCTATTTAAAGATACTAAAATTTTGTGTTCGTTCGTAATGAAAGACAGGCTACAGCCCGTCTTTCATTATCATTACCCTTATTATACTTATATCGTAGAAACTTTAGAATCACCTAATAACACAACGTCAAATCCTGCTTTTTTCCATGCATCACGTTGAATACAATTTTTTGTATCAAAGATAGCTTTGGTACGCATTTTGTCTTCAACTGCAGATGGAAGCATTTCTTTAAATTCGTTGTGGTCTGTTAGGATTAAGATTAAGTCTGCATGAGTTACAGCTTCTTCTAAGTCCTGTGTTTGCTTTTCAATTTTATTTTCTTTAATATGTGGATCGAACGCTGTGTAATCAACATTTAGCTTATCTAAATGTGCTAATACATCCGTTGATGGACTTTCACGCATATCATCAATGTTTCCTTTAAACGCTAGACCTAATACCGCAACGCGACCGTGCTGAATGCCTTTTGCATCAAGAATACTTTTTGCTTTTAGCGCCGTGTATTCTGGCATTGAATCATTTGTTTGACGAGAAAGAGAGATAATTTTCGCCAGCTCAGGCTGTAGCTCTGTTAAGAACCATGGATCAACTGCGATACAGTGTCCTCCTACACCTGGCCCTGGTAAATGAATATTTACACGTGGATGATAGTTCGCTAACTTAATCGCTTCCCAAGCATTGACACCGAGCTTTTCACTAATTTTAGCTAACTCATTTGCGAAAGCAATGTTCACATCACGGTACGTGTTTTCGATAACCTTGACCATTTCAGCCGTTGTAGCATCCGTTACGTGAATATTTCCTTTTACGAATACTTTATATAATTCTACTGTTAAACGACTTGATTCTTCGTTAATTCCACCCACAATACGATCGTTATTTACCAGTTCTTCAAATACTTTACCTGGAATAACGCGCTCAGGTGAATGAGACACGAATAATTCTGTTCCAAACGCTAGTCCTGTTTCTTTTAAAACGGGTAGCATCACGTCCTCCACTGTACGAGGAGGAACCGTTGATTCTAAAATAACAAGATTCCCTTTACGAACATAAGGAACGATTGACTTTGTTGCTTCTCTTACATAGTTTAAATTAGCTGTTTTATCATTATTAATTGGCGAAGGCACTGCAATAATGAATACATCCGCTTCTTCAGGTGTTGTACTAACTGTGAATAAACCTTTATCGACTGCTTCTTCTAAGCGCTCTTGTAGTCCATTCTCTTCTATATGAAGCTGTTTATTTTTAATTAAGTTGACTGCATGCTCGTTTACGTCAACGCCGTGAACTTGTAAACCATGATTTGCAAACATAACGGCTGTCGGTAAACCAATATACCCTAAGCCAACTACACATAATTTTTTTGCCATTACAGAAAATCTCCTTTATATGACATACTTTATAAATGAAACCTACATGATATTATATCGAAAATTGTTGCATCATGATAGCTTTTATATAAAAACACCATTCAAATTGTCTTCTTATTTATATTATGCATCAGTTTTGTTTTGTTCATCACCGAAAAAACGATTTATCTTTTTCAGTTTTTTTCTAAACCAAAAGAACTAACGCACTAGTTGCAGTGCGCTAGTTCTTCTACTATAATTATTTATCTTTTACAATTGTTTGAAAGTAGTCCATTAGTTTTTCTTTCAGCTCATCTCTTTGTAAACCAAAGTCCACTGTAGCCTTAATAAAGCCAAACTTATCTCCTACATCATAGCGGTTACCTTGGAAATAGTGAGCTAGTACACGTTGAGATTCGTTTAGTTGTAAAATCGCATCTGTCAACTGTACTTCTCCGCCAGCACCAATTTTTTCTTGACTTAAAATATCAAAGATTTCAGGTGTTAAAATGTATCTTCCCATAATTGCGTACGTAGAAGGTGCATCAGCCGGATTTGGCTTTTCTACTAACGTATTCACTTCAAATACATCGTCCTGTATTGACTCTTCAATCCCAATAATTCCATATTTATTCGTTTCTTGACGAGGCACTTCCTGCACACCTACTACCGTACACTGGTGCTCTTCATAAACATCCATAAGCTGCTTTAAGCAAGGCTTGTCTGATTGTACAATATCATCACCCAGTAAAACAGCAAAAGGTTCATTACCTATAAAGCTTCTTGCACAGTTAATCGCGTGCCCTAACCCCTTTGGTTCCTTTTGGCGAATGTAATGAATATTGGCTAGGCTTGAAATCTCTTGGATTTCTTTAAGCATATCCCATTTTTCTTTAGCCGCTAACGTTTCTTCTAGCTCATATGATTTATCAAAGTGATCTTCAATTGCACGTTTGCCGCGACCGCTAATAATTAAAATATCTTCAATACCAGAAGCTACTGCTTCTTCAATGATATATTGAATCGTTGGCTTATCAACAATCGGTAACATTTCTTTTGGTTGCGCTTTCGTTGCAGGTAAAAATCGTGTTCCTAATCCCGCAGCTGGTATGATTGCTTTACGTACTGTCATTTCATTTACCTCCCATTAAATCCATGGTTGTTACAATTCATATAAATGTATTTTATAATAACCTTATTATAACTGTCACGAAATTCTACATCGCTTCCATTTTGAAAGGATGAGTCAAATGACCGAATTTATTTATAAATTAAAATCAAATTTTATTTCTACTCTTCCCTACAACAATTCAATTTATAAAGCAAAAGCTGCTGATGGGCTCCAATTATATAGACAGATTTCAATCGATGACCTAAAGCAAGACGCAGAGACCATCTCTAACCGCGTAGATGGATTTACCACAACAATTGATAAAAATAACTTACTCAACAGCTCGTGTACATGCAATGACGCTGATTTTTGCCAACATCAATTTGCTTTGGTTTTCTTTCTCTATGCCCAATATGAGCCGCTAACAACGCTATTTGAAGAATGGAGAAGCGCAGAGGCAGAAAACTTATTTATCCAGCAAAAAAAGCGGTCTTCTCTTTCTAACCACTATTCTTTTAAAGCGTGGATCGATCAACTTGATACAGCATACGAGCAATTTTCGCAAGCACAATCCACCAAGAACCTGTCTATTTTTCAAAATCTATACGATGAATTTTTTATATCATTACCAAAAATAGCTCCAGCTGAACCGACCTTACGAAACCTTTTTCTTTTATATGGCGGTCTATATGCTATCTTACAATTTAATAATGAGCTAAAGCACATTCAGCTCTCAGCTAATACGAAAGAATCCTTTTTATATGTCCACCTTTATAAGCTAACCAATAAAGTAAGTGAATTAGCTAAAATCAAGGTGCTAAGTTCCATTCCTCCTACTACGAAGACCCTTATTGAAAGTAGCTTACCGTTTATTCGCTTATTATTAGATGAAAGTGACTCATTACAATATGAACTGATGAAGTTATATGAAGTGGTATGGGCAAATGTATTAAATGATGAAGAATGGATTGGAAAAGAATTAAGGGCTCTTGAATCTGTTACCTCTGTTCATACAGCAATCGCTCGCAGCTATTTATTATTTTTAAAAAAGAAAGATGAAGAAGCGATTTCTGCTCTAAAGCCAGATGATTTAGCAAAGCTTCCTTACTTTATATCGTGGATAAAGGAGCTTCTTTCTCAAAAAGATACAAAGCGCTTATCAATATGGATAAACTACCTTTCAGCTATGATGGGTGAATACGTACGAACCGTTCCGTCTACTTATCAAGGAAGTCGAAACATGGTTTCAATCTTAGTTAACCTGTTTAAACAATATGCACTGCTCATTAAAGAGGAGGGCCCTTATATCAAGTGCCTTCAGCTGTTACTACCGTATAGCTTTATTGAATATAGCCAGTACCTACATAACAAGGGGCATTTAAAAGAATGGATGGAGCTTCAAGTACTGTTAGACTTTGATGACGCCGAACAAGCAAGCGAAATAGCTGAATATGTTATTCAACAGCGTGCAGATTATGCGATTCCAATCCTACATCAAATTATTCGTCACTTTATTTTAGAACGTAAAAAAACGAGCTACGCACTTGCATGCGATTATTTACTAAAGCTAAAAGAAATTTACATAAAAATAAGTAAAGAAGAGCTGTTTCATCGTTATATGCACTATTTACATGGTGAAACAAAATCACTATCCTTATTTCAAAAGCTACTAAAAGAAAGAGGGCTTCATGCTGATGTTTGATTTATTTGAACTAACGCTCCATATTGACGAATACGAAGATAAGCTGTTTGTATACTGCACCGACAGAAACCAAAAGCTCCTACAGCCAACTAAATGGAAAAATTCATTGTTTTTATGGCATTCTTCTTCTTATTACGGTACAACTCTATCTCCTTTTGAGTTGGACAGCAAGAGTGGTATTTTATTGTCAGCATGGGATGGTTTCACATTCTTTTTGTCCATTGAAAAAGGACACTTATTAAAGCCAACGTTTTCAAAAGAAGCGCGGGAATACCTTGATAAAGCTTTAAAGCTAAAAGAGAATCTACTAACAGTCGATACATTAAAACAATCTTTATTAGAAAATAACGATTCAACTTGGGAAAAAAACGTGCTTGAATTTCTCTTTCTCAATCATACTTACCAGCTGCTCGAGGAAGCTAATATCCCTTATCCTCAAAGTGACTATACCGTATCCGTACGATTTGAAGAGCCATTATCTGAAGGTTCTGTTTGGGAAATTCAGCTAGTAGCAATTCCGACAGATAGCGATCAAGACCCTTTTCTTATTCGAGATGAAATGATCCATGAATATAAAAATGGAAAAACAATTTTATATGAGGTTCAACGAATTAAACACTTATCACCTACTTTACGAAATGCTTTATCAAGAAAGTTACCTACGTTATCTGATGAAGAGCTATGGAGCTTTTTAACCAAGGAAAGCAATGAATTACTTCAAAAAGGTGTACATATGCAGCTACCTAGCTGGTGGAAAGAAATTAAAAAAGGCCAAATTCAAGTGCAAGCTGTCCATGAAGATAATCAAACTTCCGCATTTGGCATTGAAGCTCTAACAAACTTTAAATGGTCTGTTTCCATCGATTCACATACGTTAACGGAAAAAGAACTAAACGAGCTAATTAAAAAGAAAAAACAGCTGCTAAAATTAGATGGGCAATGGATACATGTAGACAGTATGCTCATCAAGAAAGCGAAAAAACTGTTAAAAGAAGCGCAGCAGCGAGGCGTTAGTATATATCAAGTATTACGCGCTCACCTAAACCAGCCATTTTCATTTGATAGTGATTGCAATAACGTTTCTATTGAATATCATTTAAATTCATACTCTCAATCAATTGTAAGTCAATTAAAACAAGCTCACACGCTTCCATCTATAAGGCTTTCTTCTGCATTTAACGGAAGACTGCGCCAGTATCAGCAGGTAGGATTAAACTGGCTATTACACCTGCGTAAAATAGGACTAGGCGGCTTACTAGCAGACGACATGGGGCTTGGTAAGACGATTCAATTAATTAGTTATTTTACAAAGGCAAATGAACTAAGCTCTGCACAAAAACCATTTTTACTTATTTGTCCAACCTCACTGATTGGGAATTGGGAGAAAGAACTCGATAAATTTGCACCTTATCTAAAAGTGTATACTCACTATGGTAGAAATCGACTATCGGCAGAAAATACAACAAGCCTAGATGAAGCAAGTGCTTATGATCTAATCATTACAACTTATCAACTGGTTGCTCAAGAACCTGAGCTTTTTCAAACGAGAGCGTGGGATACGATATGTTTAGACGAAGCTCAACATATTAAAAACCCTCATACCAAACAGGCAAAAGCAGTTAAGAAACTGAATACAACTCATCGATTCGCTCTGACAGGTACACCAATTGAAAATCGATTAACAGAGCTGTGGTCTATTGTTGACTTCCTGAACCCTGGTTATTTAGATAGCTTAGACAGGTTCAAGAAAGAATTTGTTATTCCAATTGAAAAAGAACAAAATCTAAAAAAAGCAGAGCAGCTAAAAGCACTGCTTTCTCCCATTTTATTAAGGCGTACTAAATTAGATAAAAAAATTGCTTTAGACCTACCTGATAAACAAGAAGAGAAAGTGCATATTGAGTTGACAGCTGAACAAAAAGTGCTGTACGAAGAGCTTGTTCATTCGACTCTTAACAGCCTTAAAGAACAAAAAGGGATTGAGCGAAGCGGTCAAGTGCTTCAACTTCTAACAAAGCTCAAACTACTTTGTAACCACCCTGCTTTGTTGCTAAAAGAGCCCATTAATAAACAAACGATTACTCGATCACCTAAGCTTGAAAAGACAGTTGAGCTACTGAAGCAAATTAAACTACAAAACGAAAGCTGCTTAATATTTACTCAATACCTTGAAACAGGTAACATGCTAAAACGCATCTTGAAAAGAGCTTTAAAAGAAGACGTATTATTTTTACACGGTGGCTTATCAAAAGCAGAGCGTGACGACATGGTAGCATCCTTTCAATCTGGGCAACATTCCATTTTCATCCTATCATTGCGGTCAGGTGGAGTTGGTTTGAACCTAACGGCTGCAAATCATGTTATTCACTTTGACCGTTGGTGGAACCCAGCAGTCGAAAATCAAGCGACGGATCGCGTATATCGAATTGGCCAACAAAAATTTGTCCATATCCATAAGCTCCTTTCCTTAGGGACAATTGAAGAAAAAATTGATGATATGATGACGAAAAAATACGCGCTAAGTGAACAGTTGGTTCAAAACGACAAGTGGATCACAGAATTGTCACAGCAAGAACTCCAAGAATTGCTTCAATACAATTAATAATAAATAAAGAAAAAGCTATCTCCGTATTAAATTCAAGGCTTGAAGAAGAAAAAAAGGTGTTTTGCGTGACAAAATACCCTTTACTTCTTCTTTTTTTTTAGATTATGATAAAAGCAAGTCGAAAATAGTCTAAAAGATTCATATATTAAGGGGGACCTATTGGTGAAAAAAAAGCAAATCGTCCTGTCTCTAGGAACAATATTAGGAGGAATTGCACTCTTCCACACATCTGCTGACGCTGCTTCTACTTCTGTTCAGGTAAAGACAGGGGATACTTTGTGGTCGATAGCTACTAAATATCAAACAAGTGTACAAAACTTAAAGACTCAAAACAACCTAAAATCAGATGTTATTCATGTAGGACAAACACTCGTGATTTCGTCTAGTGCATCGCCTGCGAAGCCTGTTGACACAGCAAAGCCAACACCTGCTACGCCAAACACTGCTTCTACTTACACAGTACAAAGTGGGGATACGCTTTATAAAATTGCAGCTAAATTTAAAATGAGTGTTTCAGATTTAAAACGTTTGAACTCACTTTCATCAAACATTATTTATGTCAACCAAAAATTAAAGGTGAGTGGACAAGCTACACCTTCCAACCCTAAACCGGAAGTGACGAAGCCACAAACACCTACGGTTTCAACAAATGGTACATACAAAGTTCAGCAAGGTGACACGCTTTCTAAGATTGCAGCTCAGTTTAAGATGAGCGTCTCTGCTCTTAAAACAGCAAATAACTTAAAATCTGATATTATTTATGTAAATCAGGTCTTAAAAGTAACTACATCTGGGGCAGCACCATCTACACCAAATGCTGGAACTCCTCCAACTACAACGCCAACTAATGGACAGCTAAACATTTCTAAAATGATTACTGATGCGAAAAAATATATGGGTGTTCCTTATAAATGGGGTGGTACAACACCATCTGGCTTTGACTGCAGTGGATTTATTTACTATGTAATGAAACAACAAGTGTCAATGCCTCGCTATACAACAATGGGCTTTTGGAATGCTTCAAAGTCTGTGAGTCAGCCACAGCCTGGAGATTTGGTGTTCTTTACTACATATGCGCCGGGACCTTCACATTTAGGAATTTACTTAGGAAATCGCCAGTTCATTCATGCTGGTTCTTCAACAGGAGTAACTATTTCGAGCTTAGATAATAGCTATTGGAGCAAGCGTTATCTAGGAGCGAAGCGTTTCTCAAAATAAAAGTCAAACCCCCTCTATCTGTTATATGCAGCTAGAGGGGGTTTTTCACAAAAAAGAACCATTGATGGGAATTCAATGGTAAAGTGGGGATTATAATAAAGAGAGGAAAGTAAATTTTTCTGATCTAAGGTAAAAGAGATGATGAAACAATTACTCTTAGCGTATATTACCGAAAAGCATCATGGCTGATTTTCAGGTGAGGAAGGCTTACCGCTTAAAAACCGAACGTATTCTGCGATAATATCTGTCACATAAACACGCTGCTGCAAATTGTTTTCAAACGTACGCGTTTGCACACGTCCTACGACTCCTATAATCGATCCCTTATCGCAGTATTTCGTCATGTTTTCAGCATTTTTTCTCCATAACGTAATTGATACAAAATCAGCTTCCACTTCTCCTTCCTGGTTACGAAAGTTTCTGTTCACAGCTACTGTAATATGGGAAAAAGGAATTCCTTCGGATGTATATTTCAGTTCAGGAACTCGTGTCAAACGCCCTACTAGCACTACTTCATTAATCAATTGACCACCTCTTTCTTCGATTTCTACACAACCAAAAGGTTGAATAATAAGAATATTCTTATATCTCATGTTATAATAGTGATATACGAATAACATATTTGTTAAAGGAGGAAACTTTCGCATGAAAACATTTCGATTAGTCGGCCTACAACTAATTGATCATGAAGGAGAAAAACATAACTTAGAATTAAACAAAGGGTTAATTATTAATAAAGAAGACACAGACAACCATTGGATTCTCGAAGCTGTCATTGACCAGCAATTTACAAATTTATTTGAGCTTCCACTAAAAGATCACCAACCTGTACAAATTGAAGCGCTTATCTCAAAACCAACCAATGACCCCGCTTTGTTTTCTGTTCAAGTGGTTTCAGTAAAAGCAATTAACGATAAGCAAATAAGCGTATTAATGAAAGGTACATTAGTTGAAAGAAAACTACACTTTGCTGAAATGATTCTGGCTAACCTTATCGAACAAGGTTTAACAGGCTCTGATTTATTAACACAATTTAAATATCAGCTTCATAATAAAAACCGAAGTACAAAACCTCTTCCTGCTGATGAAAAAGAAAATATAAAAAATACGTGAAGAATAAAAAGTTTGTATTATTTAAAAGGGTGTTGAGTCATACGGTGAAGGTTATGGTTGGAGGGTAAAGGGTTAATAGGCTTAAACTCTCGCTTGCCCAGAAATAAAGGTAAATCATTTGTCCGGCCGCTCTTTCTTTTGCGATGATTAATTTGATTACGTTTCAAGTAATATTTCGTCATTTCTCTACTCCTTTCTCGTTTGTATTATGTATACTAATACATTTTTTACCATGATTCAACAACTTTTTCTTCACTTTTTTTCTTATCAGTTTTTCTTTATTTTTTTTCACCGCTTTTTCCTTCATAAATTTCTATCTTATTTCATTTAATTTAAAAATACACGAATATTATCTTGAATTTTCTGTAATTTTATTGTATTTTTTTAATTAAGTTCGAATATTACCCGTTTTTCATGCCTTTAGACCTAATTCCGAACATAATCTATATGAAGAAAGAAGTGGTACTTATGTTAGAAATTGCTGTTAAGATTAAGATGCTTCGTGCTAATGCAGGTTTGACTCAAGACCAGTTTGCAAAATTACTGAATATTTCTCGCTCCAAAGTTTCAAAATGGGAAACTTCCATTCAATACCCCGATATAGCAGACTGCCTTTTGCTTAAAAGTCATTTCAAAATCAATCTCGATGAGTTTTTGGAATCTACACCTCACCTTAAACAACCTCATAAACTCAACTCTTCACCTGCTACTTATCATGTGTACGACAGCGATGTTCACACTCTACTTATACTCTTTCAAAAATACCCTGATTTAAAAAAGGCTTTACAAAAGCTGCACGCTTTGCCAGAAGGACCTCAAAAAGAGCTATTAAATACCATCACCCCTTTATTTCGGTACCTATATACGCTTTCAAACAAAAAACAAACATGACAACGTGCGCTGACATGTTTGTTTACACTCATTCTATTCATCTTTACGATCTTTATCTTCCATATCCTCCATATCTTCTACTGGGTCTTCTTGGTCATTCTCGTTGTTTTCATCATCGTTTGGATTTTGGTTATCATCCATGTTGTTCATATCATTTTCGTCTTGCATCTCTTGCTCTTGCTCTTCCATTTGTTCTTCTTCTGGTGGCGGGTCTTGTGTATTACAAGCTCCTAATGTTGTAAGTGCAAACACAGCTGAGCCCAGGCCCATAAGTATTTTTTTCTTCATCGTAGCAACTCTCCTTTTACATAAATTAAGTTTACGTACTTAGAATGCCACGTGAAGGTATAGTCTATGACCAAATTTAAAGATAAGATAAAATTTACTAATTTATTCAAAAATAATACGAATAATCAACGTATACTGTTTACAAGTCCCATCATTTGGTCAGCAATTGAAATGGATTGGGAATTAAACTGATAAGCTCTTTGGGTCAATGTCATATCCGTTATTTCTTTGCTCATATCAACATTCGATTGTTCCAAAAACCCTTGTTGAATACCGGCTCCGGCACGTTCATCACCCTGTAAATTTTGTACGCCATTTTCTTGATTTAGGGCATTTGGAACCCTAAATAAAGATGAGCCCACTGCCTCTAGTGACTGGGGACGATTTACTCGAGTTAAGCCAAGAGCAAAGATCTCATTCCCTTCATTACTAACAACGGTTAATTCTCCAGCTTTATTGATTTGAAGCTCACGAAAATCCGTACTAAAGGAAATGGTATTACCTTCACTATCTAAGACTGGATTCCCATCTGTGTTCACTAACTGTACTTCTCCGTTTCCAAGTGGTGTAAGGTGAAAGGAACCGTTCTTTGTATAGTACGTTTCTACTGTACCATCATTATCCTTCTGCACTTGAAAGAAAGTATTTGGGTTGGTTAATGCAACATCTAATTGTCGCCCTGTTTCTTGAAGCGAGCCCTGTGTGGTAACAAGTTTCGTTTGACTAAGAAGCGCTCCTGCCCCTTGACGAATGCCAAGCGGTGTCTTTCTTCCTGGTTCGCTTGCTTCATCCGATTGATTATTAATTTGTTGATACAACATATCACTAAATGATGCATCACGCTTTTTGTAACCAACTGTATTTATGTTTGCTAAGTTGCTTCCAACTAAATCTAAACGCTGTTGTAATTGAGTCATTGTGTTTGTAGCATTAATCATCGAGCGATTCACATATTATTCCTCCAATTGTTTAGTACATTGCTTATCTTACTTTACCAATTTCGTTGGCTGCTTTTTCCATACTACGGTCGTAAGCTTGCATCACTTTTTGATTTGCTTCGAATGTACGATAAGCAGTAATTAGTTCCGTCATAGCTTGTGACATATTTACATTAGAGCGCTCCACAAAGCCTTGTTTAATGTCATAAGAAGCTTCACCGTTTCCAACAGCTGAAGGCAACGGCTGACCGTTTTCAGTTTGATATAGTCCGTTTCCTGTTTTAATTACTGTTTCCATTGAGTTAGCATAAACAATATTTAATTGCCCCGCTACTTCACCGTTAACCGTTACGTTGCCTTGATTATCTACTTTGAATTCCTCATTTTGGACGTTAATTGGTTCATTATTTGTATTGAGCACATATTCACCATTATTAGTGGTTAAGAATCCTGCCAGGTCTACTGTAAAGTTACCATTTCGGGTATAAGAAAGGTTACCTTCAGAGCTTTGTACTGCAAAAAATAAGCCACCTTCCTTGTCTGGCACGCTCGTTTGTAACAGAGCTAGATCTGTTTGGTAATCAGTTTGCTGGACATCTCCTTGCACAAAATTAGGAACCGTTTCTTGTAAGTATACTCCTGTATTTAAGCTCCCAATATTCTCTTGAGAGCGAGTTACGCTTTTTCCGTTTTGCTGCTCTTCGATACGCTGCAGTAACATCTCTGGAAACGCTCGAATGACTCCTTGATCTTCCTTAAAGCCGGGAGTATTTGCATTCGCAATATTATTTGTAAGCATATCCGTTCTTCGCTGCTGGGATAGCATCCCTGCTGTCGCTGTATAAAAGCCTTTAAACAACTTGTCCACCTCACACTTTTCGAAATAATAAAACTCCCCTTGTAATACTTTACAAAGAGGAGTTATCATCTTATTTATGCTTTTCAGAAAAAGCGTATGATAAGAGTTTCATTATTAAATAATACTTCGGCGAGAAAGTCGATCGATATTGTCTAGCATGATACCTGTACCAACTGCAACACAACCCATTGGATTCTCAGCAATCAGTACGGGAACTTTTAGTTCTTCTGCTAGCAGCTGATCTATACCGTGTAGTAAAGCTCCTCCGCCTGTTAAGATAACACCTCTATCTATAATATCGGCAGAAAGCTCTGGAGGTGTACGTTCTAAAACACTTTTTGATGCTTGTACAATGACGCTAACAGATTCTCTTAGCGCTTCCTCTACTTCATGAGATTTTACTGTAACCGTGCGAGGAAGGCCTGACACCATATCTCGACCTCTAATATCAAGTTCTTCTTCTCTTGAGTCAGGGAAAACCGTTCCAATTTTCACCTTAATTTCTTCAGCTGTTCTCTCACCAATTAACAGCTTATATTTGTTTTTTATATATTGTAAAATTTCAGCATCAAAACGATCTCCAGCCATTTTAATAGACGAAGCCGTTACAATATCACCCATTGATAAAACAGCCACATCAGTTGTTCCACCACCGATATCTACTACCATATTACCGCTTGGTTGAAAGATATCCATTCCCGCACCAATGGCTGCTACTTTTGGCTCTTCTTCTAAATAGATTGTTTTGCCGCCACTTTTCTCTGCTGCTTCACGTATTGCCTTTTGTTCTACAGATGTAATGTTCGTAGGACAGCAAATTAAAATACGAGGTTTTGATAAAAAACCTTTCACATTTAGTTTATTAATGAAGTATTTCAACATAGATTCTGTAATATCAAAATCTGCGATTACACCATCTTTAAGCGGACGAATTGCTACAATATTACTAGGTGTACGCCCAACCATTTGACGTGCTTCTTCTCCAACTGCTAACACTTTATTTGTATTTTTATCGATTGCTACAACCGACGGTTCATTCAATACGATTCCTTTGCCTTTTACATGAATTAAGACGTTAGCCGTACCAAGGTCGATACCGATGTCTTTTGCTAACATACCTTAAATCCTCCTTCAGTTTACATATAATTGCATGCATACCATTCTTTTTTCCTAATTTACTATTTTATCACAAATTGTATATGTATGTATTTATTAATAAAAAATTTTCTTTTTTTTACTTTTTTAACCAATATAAATTCCCCTTTCCTACCCTGTTTCTTTGATAGTAAAGGGGAATCGTGCTACTTTACAATTTCTTCTTCTTTTTTGTATTTTAATTTTGTTGCTTCCCCTCCACGCAGATGTCGAATTGATTTATGATAATCAAGTATTTCTTTTACTTCATTTGCTAGTTCAGGGTTTATTTCAGGTAATCTTTCTGTTAAATCTTTATGGACAGTACTTTTAGAAACTCCAAACTCTTTCGCAATTACACGAACGGTCTTTTTAGTTTCCACGATATACTTCCCAATCTTGATAGTTCTCTCTTTGATGTAATCGTGCACTCTACTCGCCCTCCCTAAATTGGATGTGAGATGATGAAAAAATTCTATATTTTTCCACCATTCTCTTTGTAGGTTTGTAACAGTGTATTAGCTTATATGAAGATATATGCTATAAAAGTCAAGAGGGACAAGTGATTTATTTTATTTTTTTAAAAATTTCATCTATTTTATTAAAAAATAGAGAAAAAACCTCCTTCTCTTAATCCAGAATTGAACTTAAGAGAAGGAAGGCTTCTAGTGGTTTATATTATGCATTTGATTTTGATTCATCTGCTGATTGCTCTTTATTTTCAGGAGCTTTAGGTGCTTCGTCACCAGTTTTATCTTCCTGCTTTGACTCTTCTTTATCCTTTGATGTTTCTTCATCTTTTAATGGCTCTTCAGCTGTAGTAGGTTGTTGTTCTGTAACCTCAGCAGCTTTCACTTCTTTAATAGAAGCGACTGATTTACCAAAGTAATCGCTAGGGTTTATAGCAACACCATCTTTGCGAATTTCAAAGTGAACATGGTTATTCGCTTCCTGGTTGTATAAGTTCTTTCCAGCTTTGGCAAGTACTTGACCTTGTTTCACAACATCTCCTACTTCAACAGTTGCTTCATCTAAAGATTGATATTGGGTAACAAGTCCATCTTTGTGATCCACTTCAATTACAAATCCAAGTAACGGGTCTTTTTCTGCTTTTATAACAGTTCCACTTGCTGCTGCTGTTACATCAAATGATTTATCACCTTCTATAGCTAAATCAACGCCTGTGTTTGGGTGATACGTATTATTATAAAATACGAGTGCTGCTTCTTGTTGTTTCTTTGATGCTTGATCATCGTAAAATGGTTTCTTTACAACAGCATCCTTATCATTTACAAGTGGCATTTTTAAATTCTCAAGCGATGCGTTTACTTCCATGGCATCTTCTGTATATGCAGTTCCATCTTGTCCATAACGATCTTTAGCATCTTCGCTTAGGTTATTATTTCCATTCGCTTGAAACCAAAGAACGGCTGTAAGAATAATTGCTGCGCTTGCCAGATAGATTGCTGGAAAAATCCAACGCTTTCTAAAAAGTTTGTGAACCTTTGATTGTTGAGAAGTACGTTTCTTTTCTTCCTCTCTCATGTATCATCACCTCAGCAATCAGTCTGAACACAATTTTAAGAATATATACACAACCTAAAAGTTTTTTTCGATTATTTTTCGACAAAGGTTTTAAAAATATACACACAGTGATTTATTTTCCCTAAAAAAAAGCTTACTCTAGATTTTTGCCTAAAGTAAACTTTACTGTTTATTTTTTAGCTGTTAACTGTGCAACATACTGGTCTGAACCTGCAATTGCTACTCCTGTATAATAATGTGTCACAATATCTTTATAAGATTTACCCTCCATAGCCATACCGTTAGCACCGTATTGACTCATACCAATCCCATGTCCATACCCCTTGGTTTCAATGACAATATGATCATTTTCACGTTTCCATGTAAAATCAGCTGAAGACAGGTTTAGTTTATTACGCACCACAGTCCCAGCTATCTTTTTATCGCCAACCTTCACATAGTCTACTCTTTTTCCAGGCGTTTTTGAAATAATATCACCTATATCAGTAGACTGTGAAATATTGACGCCTAGTTTCTGTTCAAACTCTGAAATAGACATCATCTTTTCATTTTTAAACTTAGGTGATTTCGTATCCCAATGACTCTCTACGCTCTTTAAATAAGGAATAGAATTTGACCACACCGACTCTGAGTTTTCTGTATAGCCATTGCTAGTTGAAAAGAACGTGGCATCAATGGGCTTATTGTTATACGTCAAGATTTGTCCTTGCGTTTTTTTAACCGCTTCTTTCACTTTTTTGATTTTCCACTCATATTCTTTTCCCCAATGCTTCTTTAATTCTTTTTCACTTAAATATACTTGATCGTTAACAGTATCTGTAATGTCTGCACCTTCTGGTAAGCCCGCATTTGCTCTATTCATAAGCTTTTGAACAGTGTAAGTGCGTGCTGCTAGACTTTGCGCTTTTAATGCTTCCAATTCAAATTCTGCAGGCATTTCAGCCGCTACCACGCCCACTAGGTACTCTTCTAGAGGTAGTGTCTCTACCTGCTCTGACTGAGAGCGGTATACGCCCACATCAACATCTAACTGTGAGCCAGGTGATTTCTGTACCTCAGACTGCTCCGCTTTTTTATTCTCTTCATTCGTTAATGGCTCGCTTTCCTTTTCAATAAAAGGTATCACCAATAAAGTTGGAATTAAAAGAATGACGAGAAAGAAGATCGCTGCGAGAATAATCATTGGCTTTATTTGCTTCATGTATACAGAGCCTCCATATCTATGAATTTATCAAGGAACTCAACAATCCTTATAGTTCATATTTATGGATAGGGACAAGCTTTTATGACACTCCAAAACCTTTTCTAAATTTGTCCATAAAAAAAAGTATCTCGACAAAGCGAGATACTTTTTTTTACATATTTACATCAGACACTTGTTGCGATATTTCAACTTGATGCGTTTTATCATTTACACGTTCAATATCAGCACCTAATCCTGCTAGCTTTTGGTGGAAGTTCACATAGCCACGATCTAGATGCTTTAATTCAGTAACGCGCGTATAGCCATCAGCTACTAAGCCAGCAAGCGTTAATGCTGCTGCTGCACGTAAATCCGTTGCTGCCACTTCTGCGCCTTGTAATTTTGAAGGACCATTAATAATAACAGAACGACCTTCAATTTTAATATCTGCATTCATACGACGAAACTCTTCGACATGCATAAAGCGATTTTCGAAAACTGTTTCTGTAATCATACTTGTGCCTTCAGCTGCTAATAATAATGCCATCATTTGAGATTGCATATCTGTTGGGAAGCCAGGATGTGGCATCGTTTTAATATCAACAGGCTTTAATTTCTCTGGCCCAATAACACGCAGTCCATCGCCTTCTTCAATAATCTTGACACCCATTTCTTCCATCTTCGCTATCAACGAGCTCAAATGTTCAGATACAGCACCGCGTACAAGCACATCTCCACCTGTAATTGCCGCTGCTACCATAAACGTACCCGCTTCAACGCGATCCGGAATAATTGAATGTTCGGCACCATATAATTTGTTAACACCTTCAATTCGGATTGTACCAGTTCCAGCCCCACGTACTTTCGCGCCCATCGCATTTAAGAAGTTTGCTAAATCCACAATTTCAGGCTCTTTTGCTACGTTTTCAATAATTGTTGTACCTTCAGCAAGCGTTGCTGCCATCATGATATTTTCAGTAGCACCTACACTTGGGAAATCTAAATAAATCTTTGCACCTTGTAATCTTCCTTCAACTTCAGCATAGATAAAGCCGTTTCCAACCGTAACTTTTGCGCCCATTGCTTCAAAGCCTTTAAGGTGCTGATCAATTGGACGAGAACCAATTGCACATCCACCTGGTAATGCAACACGCGCTTTACCAGTACGGGCTAATAAAGAACCCATTACTAATACAGATGCTCGCATTTTTCTTACATACTCAAAAGGTGCATCTGTTTCTAATTCTCTTGATGCATCTACAACTACACGATTTGTTTCAAAATCCACTTCTGCATTCAGATGTCTTAAAACTTCGCCAATCGTAAATACATCGGAGAGAGCTGGTACATCATTTAAAATGCTTTTTCCATCACTAGCTAATAATGTTGCAGTGATAATAGGTAAAACGGCATTCTTTGCACCTTCTACTTTTACTGTACCGTTTAATCTATTTCCACCGCGGACGATGATTTTTTCCAAGGTATTCCCCTCCGCGTCCATTTTCTATATATTAATATTCAGACGTAATAATAGGTGTGCCAACAACCAGGGTTGTTTGGCCGCCCATTCCTGTCTTGCGTAATGCAATTTGTAAGTTCATTTCCTGTTGTTGACTTGAAAGAGCTTCTTCCCACAGTCCAGTATATGCTGATACTGATACAAATGACTCTTCCATTAGCGATTCAATCTGCTGGGCATTGAATGCTGTTAGTAATTGCTTGACTTGTAAAGACAAAACACTTTTCATCTTATCATTTATTTCACCTTTTATACAAGAGAAAATTAATGGATTTGTTAGGAAAAGTTTCTCATAATTGTCTTTAAAAATCCCCTCGGCATCGCTGACATTTTGAGTCGTGAATTCTTGTCCTATTAACTCATATGAGATATATCCACCTGTGCTTTTTTTATCTCCCGTATAGGTTAACATAATCAATTCTTTCACAGATCCCGCTTGTCTTGTACCTTTAGCTTTCCATACACCGTTTTCCCTTTTAATGTCCCATTTAAAACCTTTATATTTAGTTTGAAGCTGTTTTGATTTCATTTGGAAGTTTACTAGACTAGTAACGTCTGTAGCTTCTTCACGTGCATACAATGACCATTCTTTCATCTCTACAGCTTCTTTATTTAAGACGTTAACCATTTTTTCAAGCGTTGAATTTGAAGCTTGTGCATTGGTCACGTAACTTCCATAATATACGATTACACCTACAATGAAAATAGCCAAAAAGACACTAATTTTTTTTCCCATTTCCTCACTCCCTCTTCTTACTATCAGCCTGTCCAAATTAACCAGATGAATACACCTGTTTCGTCGTCATTTTTAGACAGCCTTTTAAGAGGGAAGAACTATTTTCTATTGAAATAAGGAAGGAATTCGCTGCGACCAGAATAAGTAATCCAAAAAGAAATTACTAACCGTGGACGCGATTGTAATGGTAAGCAAGATTAACATGATTCTTGCTTGTACTACACGATTTGGCTTCATTAATTTCTCAATCTGAAAACCTTGAAGCGCATACCATGTAATTACAATAAAAATAAGGTGAGAAACCATCGCTAATAGCGCCTGCGGACCAATACCACCAATTAGCATGATCACACCTCCTTAGCATAATGATAAACAACAAAGAAGAGCCACTATCTCATTTAATCACAGTCGAGCGCAATGTGCAAAGATTTACCTCTATATAACTTAATTTACATATTTTAACTAAATTAACCCTCTTGTTTATATAAAAAGAGTTTGGGACATAACAAAATGATGGCTTCTAAAAGACGAACACTAGCTGTTCCTATCTCTTTGATTTGTCTGAACACGTTCGTTCCATTGCGCTACGGCCACTAGCTTTCCGCGGGGAGGAACCTGAGCTTCCTCGCTGCGCTGCGGGATCTCAGTTTTCCCTCTCTTTCCCGCAGGAGTCGAGTGTCCTACGCTCCATTCCACCCTGTTTCCAACATTGTTTTCACAATCAACCAGAAAAACCTGAACGATTAAAAGTTATGAACTCTCAATCGTTCAGGTATAGTAGAGGCTGAACTACTTATGTCTCAGTCTCTTTGTTATTACATTTTCTGTTTAGTAACTTCTATGCGATTTAAAGCACGCTTTAAAGCTAACTCAGCACGTTTAAAATCAACGTCATCCTGCTTGCTTTGCAGTCGTGTTTCCGCTCTATTTTTTGCTTCTTCTGCACGAGAAACATCAATCATATCTGACGTTTCTGCTGCCTGTGCTAAGATTGTTACTTTGTCAGGTCTTACTTCAAGAAAGCCTCCACTAACAGCTACAACTTCATCACTGCTGCTTCCTTTTTTCAAGCGGACGGCTCCAATTTGTAATGGAGCTACCATCGGAATATGTCCATGTAAGATACCGAGTTCACCACTTTGGGCTTTGGCACTGACCATTTCCACTTCCGAATCGTAAACTGGGCCATCAGGAGTGACTACACTGACATGGATTGTCTTCATTCAAAAAACCTCCTATGTCCCTATATTATACTTCTACTCCCATGCTTTTCGCTTTTTCAACTACTTCTTCAATACGTCCTACTAGACGGAAAGCATCTTCTGGTAAATGATCATATTTACCTTCAAGGATTTCTTTAAATCCTTGAACCGTTTCTTTAACTGGTACATATGAACCTTTCTGACCAGTAAATTGCTCCGCAACGTGGAAGTTTTGAGATAAGAAGAATTGAACACGACGAGCACGTTGGACAACAAGTTTATCTTCATCAGATAACTCGTCCATACCTAGGATTGCAATAATATCTTGTAATTCTTTATAGCGCTGTAATGTTTGCTGAACTTGACGTGCAACATTATAATGCTCTTCACCTACGATTTCAGGAGAAAGCGCACGAGAAGTCGAAGCTAATGGATCTACCGCTGGGTAAATACCCATTTCAGATAGCTTACGCTCTAGGTTAGTTGTTGCATCTAAGTGAGCAAACGTCGTTGCAGGAGCTGGATCCGTATAGTCATCGGCTGGTACATAAATCGCTTGGATTGATGTTACAGAACCAACGCTCGTAGATGTGATACGCTCTTGCAATTGACCCATTTCCGTTGCTAGTGTAGGTTGGTAACCTACCGCTGAAGGCATACGACCAAGTAGGGCTGATACTTCTGAACCGGCTTGTGTAAAGCGGAAGATGTTGTCGATAAAGAACAGAACGTCTTGTCCTTGCTCATCACGGAAATATTCAGCCATTGTTAAACCAGTTAATGCAACACGTTGACGTGCTCCAGGTGGTTCGTTCATTTGACCAAATACCATCGCCGTCTTTTTAATAACGCCAGAATCTGTCATTTCGTGGTATAGATCGTTCCCCTCACGAGTACGTTCACCTACACCTGCGAATACTGAGATACCGCCGTGCTCTTGTGCGATGTTATTGATTAACTCTTGGATAAGTACAGTTTTACCTACACCGGCTCCACCGAACAAACCGATTTTACCACCTTTAATATAAGGAGCTAAAAGGTCAACTACTTTAATTCCTGTTTCGAGAATTTCAGCTTGTGTAGATAAATTTTCAAATTTTGGTGCTTCGCGGTGAATGGGATCACGACGAACTCCCGCACTGATTGGTCCATCTAAATCGATATGCTCACCTAATACGTTAAACACACGACCTAAAGTTACATCACCAACTGGTACAGAAATTGGTGCTCCTGTATCTTCTACTTCTAGTCCACGAACTAATCCATCAGTTGAAGACATTGCTACTGCACGAACTGTATTATCACCTAAGTGAATCGCAACTTCTAATGTTAATTCGATTGCTACTTCACTTTCACTAACAGGTTTATGAGAAATTTTAAGGGCGTTATAGATTGCTGGAAGGTGTCCGCTGTCAAACTTTACGTCTACAACTGGACCCATGATTTGAGTAACGCGTCCTTTTGCCATCGTGTTCCCTCCTAACTTGCTTTTCAAGTCTTATTTCTATTCTAGAGCCGCTGCTCCACCAACAATCTCCGTAATTTCTTGCGTGATTGCTGCTTGACGAGCACGGTTATATGATAGGGTAAGATTATTAATAAGGTCTTTTGCATTATCCGTTGCATTTTTCATCGCTGTCATACGCGCTGCGTGCTCACTTGCTTTTCCATCCAGTAAGCCACCATAAATAAGGCTTTCTGCATATTGCGGCAATAGCACTTCTAATATCTCTTCTTGAGAAGGCTCGAATTCATAGGATACAAGCTTTCCTGTTGGAGCTAAGTCAGCTAACGGCAACAGCTTCTTTTCCGTTACTTCTTGAGAGATTGTATTAATAAAATGATTATAGTACAAATACAATTCATCAAATGTACCGTCCGCAAACATATGCACCGTTTGCGAAGTAATTCCTTGAATATCAGCAAAAGATGGTTGGTCGGATAGACCAGTAATTTCTAAAAACACTGGAATACCACGCTTTATAAAGAAGTCACGCCCGACTTTCCCAATTGCAATTACACCATACTCATCTGGAGATGTATGACGTTTTTCAATTGCTTGTGAGACAGCACGCAAAACGTTACTATTATAAGCTCCCGCTAAGCCACGATCCGAAGTAATGACAATGTATCCCGTTTTCTTAATAAGACGAGCCGTTAACATTGGATGTGCAGCGCCTTTACTGCCTCCTGCTACGCTTGCAACTACTTCTTGAATCTTTTCCATATAAGGAACAAAAGACTTAGCGTTCTGCTCGGCACGGTTTAACTTTGCAGCTGAAACCATTTCCATTGCTTTTGTAATTTGACTCGTTTTTTTCGTTGATGTAATTCTCGTTTGTATATCACGTAATGATGCCACAGGTTTCACCACCTTGTTTTAGAAGATCACGTGGTATGAAAGGTGAACATAAGTTCACCTTTACCTTAATAAAAGCTTGTCTTAACATACCATTTTGACAAAATTAACGATTACTCAGATGCTACAAATGTTTTCTTGAACACTTCAAGAGCAGACTCAAATGCACCATCTTCAGGCAGTCCACCAGTTGTACGAATTGTTTCAAGAACTTCTTTACGATTTGAATCTAACCATGCTAAGTACTCATCTTCGAAACGAGTGATATCAGCAACTGGCACATCATCTAAGAAGCCTTTTGTTAACGCATATAAAATCGCTACTTGTTTTTCTACACGAAGCGGCTTGTGTAAGCCTTGTTTTAATACTTCTACTGTACGTGCACCACGGTTAAGCTTGGCTTGTGTAGCTTGGTCAAGGTCTGATCCAAACTGAGCAAATGATTCAAGCTCACGATAAGATGCTAAATCCAAACGCAGCGTTCCAGCTACTTTCTTCATCGCTTTAATCTGAGCTGATCCACCTACACGTGATACTGAAAGACCTGCGTTAATCGCTGGGCGTACACCTGAGAAGAATAAGTCAGACTGCAAGAAAATCTGTCCATCCGTAATCGAGATTACGTTTGTTGGAATATAAGCAGATACGTCTCCTGCTTGTGTTTCGATAAATGGAAGAGCTGTTAATGACCCTCCACCTTTAGCGTCTGATAATTTTGCAGCACGCTCTAATAAACGAGAATGTAAGTAGAATACATCCCCTGGATATGCTTCACGACCTGGAGGACGACGAAGTAATAATGAAAGTTCACGGTATGCAGATGCTTGTTTTGTTAAATCATCATAGATAACAAGTACGTGTTTGCCGTTATACATGAACTCTTCACCCATTGTTACACCAGCATAAGGTGCTAAGAACAGCATTGGTGCTGGTTGAGAAGCAGATGCTGTTACAACAATTGTGTAATCAAGCGCTCCATGCTTACGCAATGTCTCTACTACGTTACGTACTGTTGACTCTTTTTGCCCAATAGCTACGTAAATACAAACCATATCTTGGTCTTTTTGATTTAAAATTGTATCAATTGCTACAGATGTTTTACCTGTTTGGCGGTCACCAATGATAAGCTCACGCTGACCTCGACCAATTGGTACAAGAGCGTCAATCGCTTTAATACCTGTTTGAAGTGGCTCATGTACAGATTTACGATCCATAACGCCAGGAGCTTGGCTTTCAATTGGACGTGTTTTTGTTGTTCCAATTGGGCCTAAGCCGTCTACAGGTTGACCTAATGAGTTTACAACACGACCAATTAATTGTTCCCCTACAGGAACTTCCATGATTCTTCCTGTACGACGTACCTCATCCCCTTCACGAATTCCAGTGTAAGGTCCTAAGATAACGATACCGACATTGTTTTCCTCTAAGTTTTGTGCCATACCCATGACACCATTTGAAAATTCAACTAACTCTCCAGCCATGACATTGTCGAGGCCATGAGCACGTGCGATACCATCCCCAACTTGGATAACAGTACCTACATCACTCACTTTAATCTCAGACTGATAGTTTTCAATTTGCTGTTTTATCAGCGCACTAATTTCTTCAGCTTTGATGCTCATGAATTTCACCCCTATCTACGATCTATGTGCAAGAAGTTCGCGATGTACCGATTCTAATTTTCCGGAAATACTTCCGTCATAAATACGGTTGCCGATGCGAAGCTTCACGCCGCCGATTAGGCTCTTATCGATTACATTTGAAATATATAATGAATGCTTTCCTACTTTTGGTGCAAATGTTTCAGAAATAGCACGCTCTTCATCTGAAGATAATGCTTTTACAGAGTATACTGTAGCTGCAGCTACACCTCGTGCTTCATTTGCAAGAGCACGATACTCACGAGTAATCTCCCCTACTACTTGGATGCGATGACGATCTAATAATAAAAGGAGCGTATTTTGAACCGTTTCTGTCAACGTTGAAAACGTTTGGCGAACTAAGTCTTTTTTTCGGTTGGTTGAAATTTTTGGATGCGTTAACACTTCAATTAAATCATCGTTTTGAGCGAAAACTGCTTCCACTACGTCTAACTCTTCTTGTAAAGCATCGATTGATTGCTTTTCAGAAGCTAATTGAAAAAGAGCTAATGCATAACGCTTCGCGACTGCCGACTGACTCATCGTACATCCCCTACTTCTTGAATGTACTCATTGATCAATTTCTCTTGATCTTGCTCTGACAATTCTTTTTCAATCACTTTCGACGCGATTAATACAGATAATGATGCAACTTGCTCACGAAGTGCAGTAACTGCTTGATCTTTTTCTTGCTGAATTTCTTGTTTTGCTAATGCTTTTAAACGCTCAGACTCTTCACGCGCAGCAGCAACAATTTCTTCTTTTTTCTCTTCAGCAGATTTTCTTGCGTTTTCCATTAAAACTTGAACCTCTTCACGAGACTGTTTTAACAGCTCGCGCTGCTCCTCAACAAGCTTCTGTGCTTGTTGATTCTGCTGTTCAGCTGAATCAATTTCACTTGCAATATGCTCTTCACGCTGTTTCATGATACCCATTACTGGACCAAACGCGAACTTACGTAACAATGCTAGCAAGATAAGGAACATTACTAATTGGAATAAAATATCTCCACCGTTAAAGCCTGATGCTCCTAATACAAACGTATTTGACACGGCTGCTTCACTCCCTTCAAAGACTTAACATCTATGATTTTGCTCATTAAAGACATAAAGCAATGGCGAAGGTTCTTTTCGAATGATCTTCGCCACTTTTAAACGTTTTAAGTTACTGATTATTGACCTTGAACCATGAACGCGATTACTACAGCGATAATAGGAATCGCCTCTACTAATGCAACCCCGATGAACATTGTCGTTGTTAATGTACCACGTGCTTCTGGTTGGCGAGCGATACCTTCTACTGTTTTTGATACGATAAGACCGTTACCGATACCAGCACCTAGTGCCGCTAAACCAATTGCAATTGCAGCTGCTAATAAACCCATTTTATAAAGTCCTCCCTTAGTGAAATAGAATTTTTTCAACATGTTTTAAACTCGCTCAACACGGGTAAAGCTTGAGCGAAGGTTTTATAAATTAATGGTCTTGACTCACTTTGTGTGCCAGGTAAACCATTGTTAACATTGTAAAGATAAAAGCTTGAATTGCACCTACGAAAATACTGAAGCCTTGCCATGCCAATGTTGGCACAACTGCCCCAAATAATCCAAGAGCAGTACCACTTGTAGCAAGCCCTGCTAATAAAGTTAACAGAATTTCTCCTGCATAGATATTCCCGAAAAGACGTAGACCAAGCGTTAGCGTATTTGCAAACTCTTCAATAATCTTTAATGGGAATAGAAAAGGCATTGGTTTGAAGTAATCTCGACCATATTCTGCAAATCCCTTCATCTTAATACCATAATAATGTGATAAGACAACGACCATTGCTGCTAGAGTCAATGTAATCGTCGGATCAGCAGTCGGTGATTTCCACCATAATTCGTGATCGACAACAACGGCAAATGGTAATCCTAACATATTGGCGACAAAGATATACATTAGTAGCGTTACACCTAATGTTAAGAAACGACCACCCGTCTTCCAATCCATTGTGCTGTTAATGAGGCCTTTCACAAAGTCTAATACCCATTCCAGGAAGTTTTGCATACCTGTAGGCTTCATTGCTAAAGTACGAGTACATAAAACTGCAATTAAAAACACAATGACTGACGCCACGGTAATCATCAACATGTTACTGAGATTAAACGTAAGACCAAAGAAATCTTGAGTTGGTGATTCATGACCCAACTATATTCACCTCTCTTCCCATCTCCTGCGTATATTTTGAACAACTAAATCTATGATAATGACAAGATAGGATGTCATTAATCCCATAACTACACCAATAATATGAAAAGTATTTGGATAAGAGATTGTAATTACAACTGCTAGAGCAGCGGTTGCAAACCTTGCAAATGTTCCTACTGAACGAGGTCGTTTTCCTTCATCCAGCGCTTGTCCAAACTGTTTAGCCCTTCTTACTAAAACCCAAAGGTTATACAAACTGAGTGCTGTACCTAAAATCAGGCCTAAAAACACGGTTTGATAAGGAGTAAATCCCCATCCGAGAACGTATAGTGCTAGTAAATAAAATATGTAGGATCGAAGTCTTGGAAATAAATGTTGCAATTCTTGCATGGATTATTAATCTCCTGAAAAAAATTGTCGGACTGTGCGCAGCATGGCATAGACGCCAACTGCAAGCCCTAAAAGAAGGCCTAAAACTAAAAAAAGTGGCTCAGTCCCAACTTTTCCATCAATCCATTTGCCACCAAATAGACCGATTAATACGGAACCTGCTAACTGAGAAAGAATGGTGGACATCAATGCAATCGCTTGTAATGAATGCCGTTTTTGCTTAGTCATTTAGAAAACCCCTTTTTGGTAAATTCTTTTTTTTCAAAAAAATCTACATACTCTACTCTAAAAATATGCGAGCTTATGTATAAATCACCAAAAAAGTTAAAAACAGTTAGTCAAAAACACAAGCGAACCTTGATTTTCAAGTGTTGAAAACCTTATCATTTATATCCATTGTTAGCATACAATAGCGCATATTTAATGTCAATGTGTTTAAGCTAAAAACTTCACAATCTAAAAAGGGATGTTCACATTTTTGCCACACATATTTCATATTTAAATAAGACCAATGTAAAAGGGCGTAAAACCTTGGTTTTACGCCCTTTTAATCAATTACTAGCCCTGCGTTTGCTACCTCTGTTTTACCATCTTTTTTAGCGTATGCGAACACTTTATACTCACCTTTGGGCAACTCTTCCTGCAGCTGAATTTTCCGTTTTAACATCCCTCTTTCTAGTTTTTTATCTACATCTAAATAAGAGACAAACCGAAGGGTGTCTATGTCATAAACAGCAATGCCAAATTCATCTGCTCCTTCAGGCAAAAACAATTCGTATAGATACGTTTTTTCGTCACTTCCCTGTACGGCCTGTAGTCCCATAACACGAGGATAATTTGGCTTTTCAACCATATACAAATAGGGTATTGATATTGTTTCACGTGAATCACGAATTTCTAAACGCCCATCATATATGCCTTTTTTCTTTTGATGGCTGTTTACCTGAAGATCAACTGCAATGGTCTTCGTTTCTTTCGGCTTCAATGTGAAAGAAAGCGGTACTCTCCAAATTTCTCCAAACGTTTTTGTTGGAGGCGTAACATGATAAACGTTTTTGTAATTCGCCTCATTAAAAATACGCATTTTAATCCTTTTGTTACTTTGTCCTTCAAAAACTCCAAACGACAGCGTGCTAGGTGATAACAGCGTTGTTGCCTTTACAGCACGTTCCACTTGAATTCTTCCTGCTCCTTGTTCATACGAGTGATAGAGCTCACCCTTTAAGTTACGAATTGGCTTTGCCGTACTCATAAGTGCCGCTTTTACTTGTTCTGGAGACCAATTGGGGTGAGCCTGTAAAAGTAACGCACAGGCTCCCGCTACGTGAGGTGCTGCCATGCTTGTTCCATTTAAAGGCTCATACCCGTTCGGTACCGTACTCCTAATTTGGTAACCTGGTGCTACCACATCAGGTTTGATATCCCAAGTGCTCGTAACTGGACCTCTGGAGCTAAAAGGAGTAATGATGTCTTCTACAGTTTTCATAGAAGCGAATGCATACGCGTTCCCTTTTTGAATTTCTTTCTTTATGGATTCTCCTACATCACTCGAAACCATAACTACTGGAATTGAAAACGATTCACTTACACTCTCGTCTACCACTCCATTAATAGCATGGTATACAATTACAGCTTTAGCTCCAGCTTTTTCAGCTTTACTGATTTTTTTAGACAGAGAGATTTCTCCTGTTTTCATAAGGACAACTTTGTTTCCAACATCTGCTACTTCCCTTCCGCTTCCTGCGTCCGTTAATACAATTGTCTGATCAATATCCCACTTCGCGGCATTTGGTAAAGGAGATAGAGAAATTTGCTGTGATAACTTTTCCATTTTTATAAATGGAATACGTGTCGGAGAAACTGAAGCACCAACCGAAATAGCTTGTTGAGCCGTTCCAGGAGAGCCTACGGTCCACAAACCAGGCCCTGAATTACCGCTAGAAGTTACTGCTACGATCCCTTTTTCAACAGCTTTATTTAACGCTAAGCTTGTAGGTAAATCTGGACCATTAATGTCATTTCCTAACGATAAGTTAATGACATCGACCCCATCTTGAATTGCTTTTTCAACAGCTAGAATAACATTTTCAGACGAGCCAGACCCACCCGGACCTAGGGCTCGGTAGGCATAAATTTCAGCTTCGGGTGCTACTCCGCGCATCTTCCCGTTTGCTCCTATAATACCGGCCACATGGGTACCATGAAGCGTAGGTTCTCCTTGCTTGCTTACTGTTTCCATTGGAGAATAATCTTGGTCCACAACGTCATAGCCACCTCGATAATTTGACTTTAAATCAGGATGATTAAAGTCAATTCCAGTATCAATTATTCCAACCTTTATCCCTCGACCCGTCAAGCGCTGGTTTTTCTTATCAAACATGCCCCTTACCTTTTCACTGCCAATGTAGGATACACTTCCTTCATTTTTTGCATGATACGAAACAGAAGCATGCGAACTATCAATATAAGGTTCTTCTCGAAGTCTTTGTAAGTCATATAAAGTCCCCGATACGGATAGCCCTGTAAATACCTCCCGAAACTCGTGGTTAATGCTCACATTTGGATACTTTTTTTTTATTTCTTGTTTGGCAATCGCTACATTCTGCTCGTTCAGCATGAGAATGTATGTTTTTTGCACCTGTTTTTCAAATGATTGAATATCTGGAAACTCTACACTTTCACCGTACGTGCTTGTGCTGTTTATTCCAAACATTGACAGTAATAAAATGGTTATTTTCCACATAAAAACACCTCTCTACATAGCGTGTCACAAAGAGACCGCATTCATGTGAGAGGTGTTAGATTTATTTTTTATAGTGGCTTAAATTCTTCAGGTCTTTCTTCACGATGTTTAAAGTAGTAGCTAATCGCATCGCAAATACGCTCAGAGGCATGGCCGTCTCCGTAAGGATTAGATGCTTTAGACATTGTTTCATAAACAGCTTTGTCGATTAATAACTCTTTAGCTAAGTTGTAAATAGTTTCTTCTTCTGTGCCAGCTAATTTTAACGTTCCTGCTTCAATGCCCTCTGGACGCTCCGTTGTATCACGCAATACTAATACGGGTACACCAAGAGAAGGTGCTTCCTCCTGAACGCCACCGGAATCCGTTAAAATGAGGTGTGCTCGATTCGCAAAGTTATGGAAGTCGATTACATCTAACGGTTCGATAAGATGAATGCGATCATCATCGCCCAATATATCATTAGCTGTTTCACGTACAACAGGATTTAGATGCACAGGATAGACAACTTGTACGTCATCATGTTCAGTTACAATACGCTTTACCGCTCTAAACATATTTTTCATTGGCTCACCTAAATTTTCACGACGGTGAGCGGTTAATAAGATAAGGCGATCGCTGCCAAGATTACGTAAGACTTCATGCTCATACGAATCTTTTACAGTTGTTTTTAGCGCATCAATAGCTGTGTTTCCTGTCACAAAAATGTTTTCTTCATTCTTGTTTTCTGTTTTCAAATTAACAGAAGACTTCGTTGTTGGAGCAAAGTGTAAATCTGCTAGTACACCCGTCAACTGGCGATTCATCTCTTCAGGATAAGGTGAATATTTATTCCATGTGCGAAGACCTGCTTCTACATGGCCTACAGGAATTTGGTTATAAAACGCTGCTAGTCCAGCAATAAATGTTGTTGTTGTATCTCCATGAACCAACACAATATCCGGCTTTACTTTTTGCATCACATCGTTTAAACCTTCTAATCCTCTAGTTGTTACATCCATTAATGTTTGACGGTCTTTCATAATATTTAAGTCATAATCTGGTTCGATATCAAAAATGGATAGCACTTGATCCAGCATTTGACGGTGCTGAGCAGTAACGGTCACAATTGCTTCAAATTCCTTGGGACGCTTCTTTAGCTCAAGAACAAGTGGCGCCATTTTAATAGCTTCCGGTCTAGTACCAAATATCGTCATTACTTTAACTGGTTGCTTCATTATTTATCACCCGTATCTGAGAAATTATTTTGTACCAAATAAACGGTCTCCCGCATCTCCTAAACCTGGAACGATATAACCATGGTCATTTAATTTTTCATCTAAAGCTGCGATATAAATATCAACATCTGGATGTGCTTCTTTTACGATTTCTACTCCTTCTGGAGAAGCGATTAAGCACATAAATTTAATGTTTTTTGCGCCACGCTTTTTCAATGAATTAATAGCTTCTACTGCTGAACCACCCGTTGCAAGCATCGGATCTACAACAATAAAATCACGCTCTTCTACATCATTTGGTAATTTAACATAGTATTCCACTGGTTGAAGTGTTTCTGGATCACGGTACAGGCCAACATGCCCTACTTTTGCTGCCGGCATTAATTTTAAGAAACCATCAACCATTCCGATACCTGCACGTAAAATTGGTACAATCCCTAGTTTTTTACCAGCGATTACTTTTGAAGTCGTTTTGCATACTGGCGTTTCAATTTCCACATCTTGTAAAGGTAAATCACGAGTTGCTTCAAAAGCCATTAAGCTTGCTACTTCGTCTACTAACTCACGGAATTCTTTTGTTCCCGTTTTTACATCACGTATGTATGTTAATTTGTGTTGAATAAGAGGATGATCGAATACGTATACTTTGCCCACTGAAATCTCTCCTTTGAATTTAAAAATGTCCACATTGAAATACCATTCAAGCGCTTGAATGGTACCTACTTTTTAAAAAAAACGATAACGTTAACATAACTTAAGCATTGCATCTATTTTACAGAAAATTATTTTTGAGTTCAAGCTTAATCCAAAAATAGATATTTTTCTATAACAATAGTGTAACCACATCATTCATCTTGAAACGTTGACACAAAAAGAAAAGCTGGGTAAATCCCCACCTTTTCTTTTCGCATTTTACTATTTCTTATAGATTATAAAGATGCATACATTTCAAACTTGCTTGTTAATGCTTCTACACGAGCTGTTGCTTCCGCTAACTTTTCTTCATTATCAATATTCTTTAGTGTTAAGCCAATGATAGCAGCAATTTCATCCATTTCTTCAGCACCGAATCCACGAGTTGTCACAGCAGCTGTTCCGATACGAATTCCACTTGTTACAAATGGACTTTGTTGGTCGTAAGGAATCGTGTTTTTATTCGTTGTAATTCCAACTTCATCTAACGCTTTTTCAGCAACTTTACCCGTTAATCCCATTGAACTTACATCAATTAGAACGAGGTGGTTATCTGTACCGCCAGAAACTAACTTAAAGCCTTCTTTTGTTAGCCCTTCTGCTAAGCGATTTGCATTGTCGATGATATTTTGTGCATACTGCTTAAATTCAGCTTGTAACGCTTCACCGAACGCTACTGCTTTAGCAGCAATAACGTGCATTAATGGTCCACCTTGGATTCCAGGAAAGATTGATTTATCAATTGCTTTTGCAAATTCTTCTTTACATAAAATCATTCCACCACGTGGCCCGCGTAATGTTTTATGCGTAGTTGTTGTAACGAAATGAGCATGTGGAACCGGGTTTGGATGAAGGCCAGCTGCTACAAGTCCAGCAATGTGAGCCATGTCTACCATTAAATATGCTCCCACTTCATCTGCAATTTCACGGAATTTCTTAAAGTCAATTTCACGAGGGTACGCACTAGCACCAGCAACGATCAGCTTTGGTTTATGAGTGCGTGCTTTTTCTAATACATCTTCATAGTTAATACGATGTGTGTCTGCATCTACACCATATTCAATGAAATTGTACTGCACACCGCTGAAGTTTACCGGACTACCGTGCGTTAAATGTCCACCGTGAGATAAGTTCATACCAAGAACCGTATCTCCTGTCTCTAAAATTGTAAAGTATACAGCCATGTTTGCTTGAGCACCTGAGTGAGGTTGAACGTTCACATGCTCCGCACCAAAGATTTCTTTTGCACGGTCACGAGCTAAGTCTTCCACTACGTCTACGTGCTCGCAGCCACCATAATAACGCTTTGCTGGATAACCTTCTGCATATTTATTTGTAAGTACAGAACCTTGAGCTTCCATTACTGCCGTTGTAACGAAGTTTTCTGATGCAATTAACTCAATTTTTGTGCGTTGACGCCCTAATTCATCTTGAATTGCATTATAAACTGCTGGATCTTGCTGCACTAACTTTTTCTCCATCGAAATCCTCTCCTCGTTTCGTTTCGTATGAACAATGTTCGTTTTTTATTAATTCATCTACATTGTAACATGGTTTATTTAGAATAAAAAACAAAAAATGTGCATTATATTAATATATTTATTTACAATCGTTCGTAAATAGCTCTAGGTCCACCAATTAGTTTTGGTCGAGTATAAGCAATAGTCATGTGCGCTTGACCAATTTGTTTAAGGGAACACCTAACAGGAACAGCCACATGCTTTAAGTGCATACCAATAAACGTATCCCCAATATCAATACCTGCATCGGCTTTAATAAATTCAACAATAACAGGGTCATTGAAATGATGATATGCGTACGTAGCCATTGCTCCACCTGCTTTTCGAACTGGGATAACCGTTACAAGATCTAAGTTTTGCTTTAACGCAGTTTTTCGTTCTACCACCAGCGCTCGATTTAAATGTTCACAGCATTGAAACGCTAAATCGATGCCTTTTTCCTTTGCAAACTCTTGAAGCTTACCATAGATTACCTCAGCTGCTTCTTCAGTTCCTGATGTTCCGATTCGCTCTCCAACAACTTCACTTGTACTGCAACCAACTACAAACAAACTATCTTGCTGAAGTGTTACCTGTTGTGAAAAATCTGCTAGCACAACTTCTAATTCCCGAGCCCAATCTTGAGCATTAGACATTCTAAAGCGCCTCCTTTACATCATTTACTTTTCATATGCTTTAATTTTGTTGACACGATTCTCATGACGTCCGCCTTCAAAATCCGTTGTTAACCATATCTTAGCAATATCTCTAGCTAAACCTGGGCCAATCACACGCTCACCCATCGCTAGTACATTTGTGTCATTATGTTCTCTGGTCGCCCTTGCGCTAAACATATCGTGGACAAGTGCACAGCGAACACCTTTTACTTTATTCGCAGCAATACTCATTCCAATTCCTGTTCCACAAATTAGAATTCCTTTATCAACCTCTCCACCTGCTACTTTTTCAGCAACTGGAATTGCATAGTCTGGATAATCTACTGAATCACTGCACTCACAGCCTAAGTCAACATACTCAACATTTAGTTCTTCCATTAACTGCATAATTTCTTTTCGAATATTTATACCACCGTGATCTGATGCAATCGCTACTTTCATAATGGATCCTCCTTATAAGCTATTAAAAGTAACTTTTATAGCTAGCATTTTTAATTTTCTAATTTTTTAATAGCTCGATTAATAAGCTGCTGCATTTCTTCAAATGTCATTTGGTAAACAGATAAATCGCCTCCGTAAGGGTCGACAACGTCTCCATTTTCACCTACAAATTCTTTTAGCGTAAACAGCTTGTCTATAGTATCTGGAGCTTGGTTTGCCAGCATCTGTTTATGACTACTTGTCATAGTAAAAATATGAGTTGCCCAATCTAACATTTCTCTTGTAATACTAGATGATGTATGCGATGAATCAATACCTTGCTGCGCTAAAACTGCTGCTGCATGCGCAGAAATCGGTTGACCGTCCATTGCAAATAAACCAGCTGATTTTACTTCTATTCCACGCTTTTTTTGACTGCTTAACCAAGCTGCCGCCATAGGACTTCGACATGTATTTCCTGTACAAACAAATAAGACTTTTTTCAATCTAAAATCTCTCCTTATCTTACTACTAATAATCCCTTTTTACATTGCCTTTATTTTATCCTTAATAGATAGAAGAGTTCAACACCCATGACCTATGATACTTTTCATTAAATGTAAGCATAAAAAAGCAAGCTCTATGCTAATAGAGCTTGCTTTTTTAGAGTATTAAATTAATAAGCTATTTATAATTGAAAAAGAAGCTTGATTCCAAATGCAAGGAGAATGCTTCCCCCTAGCGCTTCACTGTACGAACCTAACCAACCTTGAACACGTCTTCCAAGCAAAAGACCTAACCATGTTAACAGCATACTTACTACGCCGAAAATCATAATTGTTAAAAATGTTCTTGCTCCAAAAATCCCAAGGCTTAAGCCCACAGAAAAACTATCTAAGCTAACGCTCAATGCAAAGATCATTAATCCCCATCCTACAGGTTTAATAAACGGCTCTTCGTCACGCTTGAAGGATGAGTAAATCATTTGTATTCCTAATATGAGAAGTAATACGCCTCCACCATATGTAGCTAACATTCCCAGCTTATCAGACAACAGTTTTCCAATAAACATACCCAAAAGGGGCATCCATATATGGAAAAGACCTATTATTACTCCGATGTAAAAAATTTGGCGAAAGCGTAAACGGACTAGACCCATTCCAAGTCCGACCGAAAAGGCGTCCATTCCTAACGCAAATGCCATAATAACTAATGTAATCAGTTCACTAATTAATCCTGAAATATCCATCTTCAACCTCCTCGGACGTGCCTATTTCACCTTATGCACGCACGAAATGGTTTAGAAGATGAATCTAAAATTATTGAACAATAAACTGATGACCAGCCGCTTTCACTAACCGATTCATTAAAGCCTGACCTACTCCATGCTCAGGAAAGCTTTCACTTAAAATAACGTCTACGTCATAGTCGTTAAAAGAACGTAAAACATGATAAAGTTCACTCGCAACCGTTTCTAACTTATCTCGATAGCCGCAAGTTAAAATCTGATCTGCATGATAAGAGTTTTTATTTTCATGGGTTGTTAAAACTCCAACTTTCTTTCCTTGTTTTTGAAAATACTCAACTTGCTCCTGTAAAAATTTCTCTGAACCTTTCACAATGATGAGCGGCGCATTAGGAGCATAATGTGTATACTTCATTCCTGGAGATTTTGGCGCTTCCTTTTCATCTTTAAGAGCTTGGTCTACCCTTACTTCTCCAATTAAAGCTTCTAATTGTTCTTTTGTAACGCCACCAGGACGTAAAATGACTGGGATGTCTTCCGTACAATCCAGTACCGTAGATTCTAGACCAACTCCGGTCGTTCCACCATCAACAATTCCACTAATTCTACCTTCCAAATCGTTCATAACATGCTGAGCACTTGTTGGACTTGGCTTTCCGGATAGGTTTGCACTTGGTGCAGCTACTGGTACACTTGCTTTTTTTAATAAAGCTAGAGCTACGGGATGCGAAGGCATTCGGACGGCAACGCTATCCAAACCTGCCGTAACGTTCTCTGCTACAAATCCTTTTTTAGGAAAAATGAGCGTAATAGGTCCTGGCCAAAAAGCTTGCATTATTTCCCGAGCTGTTTCTGACACCTCGGCTACAATACTATCTAACTGTTCCACGTCACCAATGTGTACAATAAGCGGGTTATCACTCGGACGACCTTTCGCTTTGAAAATTTTATCCACAGCCTGTTCAGAGGTTGCATCTGCCCCTAACCCATAGACTGTTTCTGTAGGAAACGCAACGACTTCTTGGTTTCTTAACAACAAAGATGCTTCTTCTATCTGTGGATAACTATCTTGATTTTTCATTTCTTTATCCACAGACCAGATTTTTGTGTTCATTTCATTCACTCCTATTGGTACAACTATATATAGGTAAAAACATCTCTATTACCTACTATTTATACAAGATTTTAATTTATTTTATCAATAGACGGTTGCAACAAACAAGCTTTATCCACAAAATGTGGATAAAGCTTGTTTGTTTGTTAATAACTTTGTGGATGATCTTTATCCACATGTGTGAAATTCAATCTTGATAAGTCATTACATATACTTGCTCTAAGCTTGAAAGATTTCGTAGATAAGAATGATACTTCAAGCCATCTGGCAAATTTTCGTAACTGATTTGCTGAAAATTCATCATTGAAAAAAACTGTACGGACGAAGCCTTGTTCGTCACTAAATATAATTGATGAACATCATTTTTTTTAGCTAGCTGTACAATGCTTTTGAATAACAATAGAATGTCCGATCGCATGAGGGAAGGTGAAACAACAAGAGAACGTAATAACCCATACTCTCCATCTTTTTCAAATCCAACAGTTGCTAACAGCTCGTCATTCTCATCTTCCATAATAACAAAATGATGAATGCTTTCTGCTACACCTTCTGAACTAATACCTGCTTTTGTTAAGAATGATTGAATTCGCCCACAATCTTTCACTTCTGCTAACTTCAATTGTTCCTTCATTTCTCATCACCTCATTTTAGTTTCTAGTAACAAAACTATGAAATATGAGAAACAAATAGAACTATATACTTTTATTTTCTATCATTTGAATAAAGATGAAGCTAGTTCTACAATAAAGAATTTCACTTCTACTTCTTCTTCTTTCTCCTGTACTTTTTTACTAGACTGCTCCTGCTGCTTTTCTTTTCTCGCTTCTTTTACAGCTACTTCTTGTGCCAGATTTGAAGTTGATGCAACAAGGTTTGAATGGTCAGTGTGATTAGCATCTACTTTCTCTACTTCTTCAGCTACCGCTTTTATCATTTCTTTCTTTTCCACAGACTGCTCTTCTTCAGGCATTGGTGATTCAATAGCTTCCCCGTTTGAGAAATCTAAAAAGCACATAGGTGGAAACAGTACGCACCACCAGTTTGCTCCTTCACCTTCACCTAACGTAATTAAAACTGCTTCATATTCACCAGCTGGATAAAGCAATTGACCATATAGCTTGGTTGGAAAGCTCACCTTTCCAAAATCAACGTGTATAATCTGATCCATACCTTGTTCTTTCATAACTTTCTTAGCAATCGCTTCTAATGTGGGTAAGTTGCTTTTAATTACATCTCTTGCATCTTCCACTGACGTTAACTCTTGAACCCATGTAGTAATTTGTGCATTTACTTCATCTCTAATTAATCGTTTTACATGCTGGTCTTTCTTACTATCGCTATTTGCAAGAATACGTAAACGAATTGCTTCATCTGGAATAACCATCGGCTCAGTAGCCTCGACCTTTTGATTTGTATATAGAATTTGGATATTCGCTCCAATAATAAGTAAAAGAAAATAAATAATTGCTTGTTTTTTCATTATGTCCACCATCCCTTCACAAGATAGTATGGACAATGATTTTCTATCCTAAACTAGCAACTTATTAAAATCTATTATTTTTATAAAGAAGCAAATACCATTCGATCTTTTCCATTGATATCAAAAACAACTTCAACTTTTGCATTAGGGAACTGCTTTTTTAACATATCTGATACTGCATCAGCTTGTCCAAACCCTACTTCAAATGCAATAATTCCCTGTTTGTTAATAACAAGCGGGAGCTCTTCCATAAAACGTCGATAGAAATTCAAACCGTCTTGACCACCAAAAAGAGCTCGATTAGGCTCATAGTCCTTCACAACGGTTGATAGTTCGTCACTATCAGGAATGTATGGAGGGTTAGACACGACAACATCAAATCGCTGAGATGCCTCAATAAAAGGCTTTAATAAATCTCCATGTAAAAATTGAACCTTCGCACCCAAGCGTTTAGCATTTTCTTTGGCTATTGCTAGCGATTCTTCTGCAATATCTGTGCACGTCATTTTTATCGTTGGAACTTCTAAAGCAAGTGTAACACCTATTGCACCACTACCTGTTCCAATATCAACAGCCTGAATTGGAGCGTGTCCAAACTTTTGTTTCATACGATCAATTAAGCCTAATACAAGCTCTTCAGTTTCCGGACGCGGTATAAGCACTTCCTGATTTACTTGAAACGTTCTTCCATAGAACTCTTCCGAACCAATGAGATATTGTACTGGTATCCCAGCTACATGTTTTTTAACATCATGCTGAAATTTTTGCATGATTTCCGTTGGGACTTCTTCTTGCAATGAAGCAAGTAGGTAAGTTCGAGTCATGCCAAGGTGATGAAGCAACAACATCTCACCAGCATTTTCATCTCTTTGCGCTTCTTTTAAACAAGAAGAAGCCCATTTTAGGGCTTCAAAAACTTTCATTGTTAATTCGAATCTTCCATTCTTCTCGCTTGATCTTCCATGATTAATGCATCAATGATTTCATCTAGCTTACCTTCTAGAATTTGATCAAGCTTTTGAATTGTTAAACCAATACGATGATCCGTTACACGGTTTTGAGGGAAGTTATACGTACGAATACGCTCTGAACGATCCCCAGAACCTACTGCTTGCTTACGATTTGCATCGTATTCAGCTTGGGCTTCCTGCTGGAACTTATCATAAACACGTGCACGTAATACCTTCATTGCTTTTTCTTTATTCTTAATCTGTGACTTTTCATCTTGACACGATACAACTGTTCCCGTAGGTAAATGCGTTAAACGAACAGCTGACATGGTTGTATTTACGCTTTGTCCACCTGGTCCACTAGATGCGAACGTATCAACACGAATATCTTTTTCATGAATTTCTACCTCTACCTCTTCAGCTTCCGGTAGACATGCAACTGTTGCTGTTGAAGTATGAATACGTCCACCTGATTCCGTTTCAGGTACACGTTGAACACGGTGTGCGCCGTTTTCAAACTTCATTTTTGAATAAGCACCTTTACCGTTAATCATGAAAATAATTTCTTTATATCCACCAACACCTGTTGTATTAGCTTCCATTACGTCAATTTTCCAGCCTTGAGCCTCGGCAAAGCGTGAGTACATGCGGTATAGGTTACCCGCAAATAAGGCTGCCTCATCGCCTCCTGCAGCACCACGAACCTCCATAATAACGTTTTTGTCATCGTTTGGATCTTTCGGGATTAACAGAATGCGAAGTTTATCTTCTAATTCTTCTGCTTGCGGCTCTAGCTCTTGAATTTCTTCTTTAACCATCTCACGCATATCAGCATCAAGCTTTTCTTCGAGCATTGCTTTTGCATCTTGCAGCTGCTCTTTTACTTCTTTATACTCTCGATAACACGTAACGGTTTCTTGTATATCTGATTGTTCTTTTGAATACTCTCTTAATTTAGATGGGTCATTTACGATTTCAGGGTCGCTAAGAAGCTCATTCAACTTCTCATAGCGTGCCTCCACGGCTTCTAAACGATCAAACACGTCATTCACCTCATTTTTTATCCATAACGTTCTAATTATAGTATAGCTCATGGATTCAGTCAAAACAAAGTGAGTTTTACCAAGGATTATGGCTTGACGTTTACATGAAATTGAAGTCTAGGCAAACCTTCATATAAAACCTCATTGAGATCTTTTATAATCTTGTTTTTCTCTCGAGCGCTATATTCTTTTCCAACGTATACTGTCACCCACGCATCTTTTCCACTAATAACAATATTTCCAGCCTTATAAGGAGTTTTGACGTTAATAATTTCTTCAATTTTGGTAGCATCATCTTTTACTGCAGTTTGTTCATTGGTTGTATTTAAAAAATTAGGGTTTTGATCCGTAAATTCTTCATAATTTTCAAGCTCAGCTCGCTCTTTTTTTGATTGAGTGTCTTGGGGCTGGTCTCCTTGGTTACATGCGGCTAAAAGAAAAGCGGTAAACAGTATTGCAATTAAGTGTTTCATACTATCCCCTCCTATCTTGTTAGTTTTCCACATTCCTCCCTTTTCATCCAGTTCCATAAAAAAAAGAGTTTGGGACATAACAAAATGATTGCTTCTAAAAGACAAACACTAGCTGTTCCCATCTCTTTGATTTGTCTCAACACCTTCGTTCCATTGCGCTACGGTCACTCGCTTTCCGCGGGGAGGAACCTGAGCTTCCTCGCTGCGCTGCGGGATCTCAGTTTTCCGTCTCTTTCCCGCAGGAGTCGAGTGTCCTACGCTCCATTCCAGCCTGTTTCCAACATTGTTTTCACAATCAACCAAAAAAACCTGAACGATTAAAAGTTATGAACTCTCAATAGTTCAGGTATAGTAGAGGCTGAACTACTTATGTCCCAGTCTCTTTTTTATTTGGTTAGTTCTTGAAAGTTACTTGCTGCTTTTGAACTTTTCACCACATGACAATGGCGACAGCGAGGTTCGTAAGATTCTGATGCGCCCACTAGTATAATGGGATCATCATAAGAAGCTGGCTCTCCATTAATTAAACGTTGAGTACGACTTGCTGGAGATCCACATGATGCACAAACAGCTTGCAGTTTTGTAACCGATTCAGCTATTGCCATCAGCTGAGGTACATGTCCAAAAGGCTCACCACGAAAGTCTTGATCAAGTCCTGCTACAATGACACGAAACCCTTTATCTGCAAGAGCTTGTACAACTTCAACAATTTGATTATCAAAGAATTGAATCTCATCGATTGCCACTACATCTGTAGCTTCGCTAACTATATCTAAAATGTCAGTAGAAATAGATATAGGATGGGCAATAACTGATGTTCCATTATGTGATACAACCGCTTCTTCACTATATCGATCATCGATTGCTGGCTTAAACACCTGCACATTTTGCTTAGCAAACTGCGTGCGACGAACACGACGAATTAATTCTTCTGATTTCCCTGAGAACATACTTCCACAAATTACTTCAATCCAACCGCTTTGTTTCATTACGTACACCATGCGGGACTCTCCCTTCCTATCACTCCATTATGAGCGAACCGCTACTAACTTTATCTAGTCTACCTTTAATTATGTAGAACATGTATATAAAAAGATTTCTCCACCCAAAGTGGAAATATTTTACTTATTCAGTATTTTTAAAAGTAAAAAAACAGGCAAGAGATAAGCTACTTGCCTGTTTGCTTCGACAATCTTGATTATTTAAGACCGTATTTTTTGTTGAAACGATCAACACGGCCACCAGCTTCAGCGAATTTTTGACGGCCCGTATAGAATGGGTGACATTGTGAACAAGTCTCAACGCGCATCTCTTCTTTTACAGAACCAGTTTCAAACTCATTACCACAGCTGCATTTCACCATGATTTTGTTGTACTTTGGATGAATTCCTGTTTTCATTCTTTTCATCTCCTTCCGCCCTGAATCATTCTGAAACAGAGTTTATTGATAAGAAAAAATGATGAGCATAATCGCACCATCGTGTATCTTATCAACACACATGATGAAATTATAACAAGGGTTGTTTCGTTTTGCAACCACCTATTCAAAACATCTTTTTCCATCAACTGACACTTCATTTAAAATCTTTATAAAACCAATTACATATGTTTTCTGTTATCGTTTATTAGCTAATAGAGCTTTCTTCTCTTCAGTTAACAAAGCAAAAAACTCTTCATTTGATTTTGTTTGACGAAGACGCTTTAAGAACTTTTCAGCAAAATCAGGCGCATCAGCCATTGACTTACGAATAGCCCATAAATGATCAAGCTGCTCCTTTGGAATAAGAAGCTCCTCTTTACGTGTACCTGAACGACGAATATCAATTGCCGGGAAAATACGTTTTTCCGCAAGTGAACGATCAAGGTGAAGCTCCATATTTCCAGTTCCTTTAAACTCTTCATAGATTACATCGTCCATACGAGAGCCTGTATCAATTAAAGCTGTTGCAAGAATTGTTAAGCTTCCGCCATCTTCAATGTTTCTGGCAGCACCAAAGAATCGCTTTGGACGATGGAAAGCAGCTGGGTCAATACCACCTGACAATGTTCTTCCACTTGGCGGAATAACAAGGTTATAAGCACGAGCTAGACGAGTGATACTATCCATTAAAATGACAACGTCTTTTTTATGCTCCACTAATCTCATTGCACGCTCGAGCACAAGCTCAGCGACTTTAATATGGTTTTCTGGTACCTCATCAAACGTTGAACTTACAACATCCCCATCAACAGATCTTTCAATATCTGTTACTTCTTCAGGACGCTCATCGATTAAGAGAACAATGAGCTCTGCTTCTGGATGATTTGTTGTAATACTGTTTGCAATTTCTTTTAGAAGCATTGTTTTACCAGCTTTAGGTGGTGCAACAATTAATCCCCTTTGACCAAAACCAATCGGTGAGATAAGGTCAATAATTCGAGTTGAGAAACTTCTAGGCTGTGTTTCCAAACGCATTTGCTCATTTGGATAAATAGGCGTTAACGCTGGGAAATGCACGCGTTCTTTTGATGTCTCTGGATCTTCACCATTAACTGCTTCTACATGTAGTAAGCCATAGTAACGCTCGTTTTCTTTAGGGGGACGAACTTTACCAGATACTTTATCTCCGTTTCGTAAATCAAAACGGCGAATTTGAGACGCGGAAATATAAATATCCTCAGAGCTTGGAGAATAGTTGATTGGTCTTAAAAACCCAAACCCTTCCGATTGAATAATTTCAAGGACACCTTCCATGAAAAGCAGACCGTCTTGCTCTGCCTGTGCTTTTAAAATTGCAAAAACAAGTTCTTTTTTCGTTAGCTTGCTATAATAAGAAACTTTATATGCTTTCGCATGTTCATATAGCTCTTTTAATTTCATATTTTCTAAACTGGATAATGTTAAGTTCATTAGGACACCACGCTTTTAATGAATAATTTTTGAGTTTCCTTCCATATTAAGTTACTATCTATTAGAAAATGATACGGTCGGAACAATGTGTTAAAGATGGAGAAGGTAATCTAGAAGTATACATAAGTAGAATCAATTATAATTATACACTTATTAGAAGAAAAAACAGGTTACTTTCATAACGAAGTGGCAAAAACCACGAATTGTTTAATGTAGCAACTTATATTCTAACCTTTTTCTATCTTTTTAATCAATCTTTTTTTGACGCATAGCGTTCAACAAAAAAACATGTTATAGTTTACTAGCTTCTACTGAAAACCTTTTCAATTCATATTAAATAAGAAATGATAGCTACAAATACATTGCACACACCGATTTATTATTTATAACGAATAAATAATCAGTGAGGGATTTCCCTCACTGATTTTCAACTTACTCTATTATAGACGAAATTCACGTAATGTCTAGTAGATGACATGATGAGAAAATTTGTGATTAAGAATTTTGGAATTGTTCAATTTCTTCTTCAGTCATTTCTTCTCGCCAAATCATTGCGCCTAAACTTGATAGTTTGTCCACGAGGTGACTATATCCTCGATCAATATGTTCTAATCCGGTAACTTCAGTAATTCCTTTAGCCATTAAACCAGCTGTTACTAGAGCTGCTCCTGCTCGTAAATCAGAAGCCTTAACACGAGCACCTTGCAACTGTATTGGCCCATTAATAATTGCAGAGCGACCCTCTACTTTAACCGAAGCATTCATACGTCTTAGCTCATCAATATGCTTAAAACGAGCTCCATAAATTGTATCTGTTACTACACTTGTACCAGATGCTTTTGTTAATAAAGTAGTGAAAGGTTGCTGCAAATCTGTTGGGAATCCTGGATAAACCAATGTTTTGATGTCTACAGGCTTTAATAATTCTCTTGTAGCAACCAAAATTTGGTCTGAGCTTGTTTCAATATGAATACCCATTTCTCTCATTTTAGCTGTCAAAGATTCCAAGTGCTGTGGAATCACATTATCCACAATCACTTCTTTCCCCATACTAGCACCCATTACCATGTAAGTGCCCGCCTCAATACGATCTGGAATGATTGAATGACGGCATCCATGTAAAGTATCTACGCCATCAATGCGGATAACGTCTGTTCCAGCACCCTTAATTTTTGCTCCCATACTCGTTAGCAACGTCGCAACATCAATAATCTCAGGTTCTTTAGCTGCATTCTCAATAACAGTACGTCCCTTTGCTCTGACAGCAGCTAGCATGATATTAATGGTTGCACCAACGCTTACCACGTCTAAATAAATACGAGCTCCTCTTAATTCTTCAGCACGTAAATAAATAGCACCTTGTTCATTTGTAACAGTAGCACCTAGTGCCTCAAAACCTTTAATATGCTGATCAATTGGACGCGGTCCCAAATAACAGCCGCCTGGAAGACCAACAACAGCTTTTTTAAAACGTCCTAACATTGCTCCCATCAAATAATAAGAAGCACGCAGCTTTTTTACCTTTCCACTTGGTAAAGGCATGGCCGTCATATGAGTTGGGTTTACCGTTAATTCTTCATTATCACTTGTGACAGTGCCACCAATTTCTTCAATTAAATCACTCAGCAATTCAACATCTGATATACGAGGTAGCCCCTCTATTGTAACAGGTGACTCCGCTAAAATCGTAGCTGGAATCAGCGCCACAGCGCTATTTTTAGCACCGCTTACACGAACTGTTCCACTTAGAGTAAAGCCACCTTGTATTTTCAGCTTTTCCATTTATAGCTCCCTTCCAGCGAAAGAAAGTTTTCGACTCTGTAGTTAAGGAAAAAATTGGAACTACCACTATGTAGACTACTTGTATTTTTCCTCTTATCTACTAGTGTACACGAAAATCCAAAAATCATGTATAATTTCGACAATTTTAAAGAAAATATGGCATTTACTCAATTTATTCGCAAATGCCATACCATCTTATTTACATTATTTTTGTCGTTTTTCCCAATCTGCTAGAAACTGTTCGATTCCTGCTTCCGTTAAAGGATGCTTGAAAAGCTGCATAATTACTTTATAAGGAATTGTTGCAATATGAGCTCCTTGCTTAGCAGCCTCCGTTACATGCATTGGGTGACGAATAGAAGCAGCAATGATTTCAGTTGGAATATCGTGAATAGCAAAAATCTCTGCAATATCTGAAATTAAGTTCATACCATTAAATCCAATGTCATCAAGGCGACCTAAAAATGGTGAAACATATGTTGCACCAGCTCTTGCAGCTAATAATGCTTGATTAGCAGAAAAGATAAGCGTGACGTTGGTTTTGATTCCAAGACTCGTAAATTCGTTTACTGCTTTTAGACCATCAGGAGTCATCGGTACTTTAATCGTAATATTTGGTGCAAGGGCCGCTAACTCTTTACCTTCTCGAATCATTCCTTCTGCATCTAAAGAAATGACTTCGGCGCTCACTGACCCTTCAACTAGCTCTGTAATCTCACGAAGACGATCTTCAAATGTGATATTCTCTTTTGCTACCAAACTTGGATTTGTTGTAACACCAGCAATAACCCCTAATGAATGCGCTTCCTTTATTTCTGACAAGTTAGCTGTATCAATGAAAAATTTCATCTGTCCTATCCCCTTTTTTCTTAATTATATGAAAATTATAATTAAAATAAAGCCGCCTTACAACTATTGAGCAAGGCGGCTTTGCACCATCTCATCATTAATCACTTAATGTGGAATGGTAATTATGCTTTGTTTGAAGAACCAAACTCACGCATTTTCCCTTGAACTGTCGCTTGAATTGCATCGCGAGCCGGTCCTAAATATTTACGTGGGTCATATTGCTCAGGTTGCGCAGCTAGTACTTCGCGTACAGCTTTAGCTGAAGCAATTTGGTTTTCTGTATTTACGTTAATTTTAGCAGTTCCTAAAGAAACAGCTTTTTGAATGTCTTTTGTTGGGATACCAGTACCACCGTGTAATACTAATGGTAAACCAGTAATTTGACCGATTTCTTCCATTTCAGCAAAACCTAAGTTTGGCTCACCTTTGTAAGGACCATGAACTGAACCTAATGCTGGAGCAAGGCAGTCGATACCTGTACGTTTAACAAGCTCTTCACACTCTTTTGCATCAGCGTAGATAACACCATCAGCGATTACGTCATCTTCTTGTCCACCAACAGTTCCTAACTCAGCTTCTACAGATACACCGTGGAAGTGTGCTAGTTCAACTACTTTAGCAGTAGTTGCAATGTTTTCTTCAAATGGGTGGTGAGAAGCATCAATCATTACAGAAGTGAATCCTGCATGAATTGCTTTTGCACATGATTCAAAGCTTGAACCATGGTCTAAGTGAATTGCAACTGGCACTGTTACGTTGTAGTCTTCGATTAAACCTTTAACCATTGATACTACAGTTTTGAAACCGCCCATGTAACGTGCTGCACCTTCAGATACACCTAGGATAACTGGAGAGTTTTCTTCTTGAGCTGCTTTTAAGATAGCTTGAGTGAACTCTAAGTTGTTTAGGTTAAATTGGCCTACTGCGTAGCCTTCCTCTTTTGCTTTGATAAGCATGTCTTTCATTGATACTAAAGGCATGTTGAAATCCTCCTTAATAATCTATGTGAGTTAGATACTAACCAAAAGCCTACCTAAAGTAGTATGCTCTTGAATCTGACATTCCATGTAGAAATGCGGTGTATCTGCACACAATATGTTGTCGAATGATTAATACAGTAATTAGGATACCAACTTAAAAACAAAACAGCAAGATTTTTAGGTTAATATTGAAAATTTCTTAGAAACACGCCTAATTGTAAGCACTTACTTAGACTTTAATGGTATATATTCCCTAACAACCTGTCTAATTTCATCAATATCAAACGGTTTTGCAAAATGCGTTAACGCACCTAAATCTTTTGCTTCTTGGATCATATCTAATTCACCATAAGCAGTCATTATAATTACTTTTATTGTCTTATCATACCCTTTTAATCGTTTTAAAATTTCAATTCCGTCCATCCCTGGAATCTTCATATCGAGCAAGACAAGATCAAGTTGTTGTTCTTTTGCAATGTCAATCGCTTGAAACCCATTCGCTGCTTGAAAAGTTTGATACCCTTCCTTTTGCAATACTTCTGTTAGTAAAATACGAATTCCGTACTGGTCATCTACAATTAAGATTTTTTCAGTCAACATAATCCCACCTTCTATACAGCCTCTTGTTGAGACAAAACTAACATATGTATTTCGTTATAAAGCGACAAATCCCTGCTCATTTAAGGAAATCTTACAAAATACAGGAATTTTAGTCATTATTCTTACTTTGTTTTTCCATACTTTTTTATTATAACTTGTTTTACACTAGAATATGGATATATTTTTTCGATATAATGATTAGCAAACACTCTTGAGAAAGAGAAAGGTGACTTTATCATGCTTAAAATTTTCACAACACAATTGTCTAGCTATTTTAAACGCATAGGCGAAAAAGAAGAATTCAACTTGGAAGATGGTGCTCGTATTTTAGCTCAAGCAGCCATTGGAGAAGGAAACATTTATATTTATGGAGTAAATGAAATGCAAGCCGTGATGTACGAAGCGACGCAGAGTGCAGAGCCGTTAGCTCATGCAAAATCTCTAGAGCTCAATGACATTAGCAGCTTAACATCCGTAGATCGAGTACTCATTGTTACAAGGTTTTCTACAGACGAAAAAGCAGTTCAAGTAGCACATACTCTACTGGAACAAGGAATTCCGTTTGTTAGCATTGGAGCTATTCCCAAAGAGGTTCAAGGTGAAAGTATTCATGAACTAGCAGATGTGCATATTAATACGTATCTTTTACAGCCACTTATCCCTGATGATAGCGGGGAACGCTTTGGATTTCCAGCTCTTATGACTACTCTTTATGCGTATTATGGCTTATCCTTTACATTAAAAGAAATCATGGATGAAAATGAGTAACAACAAAAAAGACGCTGTCTGTCACAGCGTCTTTTTTGTTGTTTTTTATTGTTGTTGTCCTAATTCAATTGATGCACGAATAAATTCTCTAAATAGAGGTTGTGGACGATTTGGACGAGACGTGAACTCTGGGTGGAATTGAGCTGCTAAGAACCATGGATGGTCTTTTAACTCAACGATTTCCACTAAACGACCGTCTGGGCTTGTACCTGAGAAGATAAAGCCTTTCTTCTCCATCTCTTGACGGTATTCGTTGTTGAACTCGTAACGGTGACGATGACGCTCGTAAACAACTTCATCTTGGTATGCTTGATGAGCTAATGTACCTTCTGTTAACTTACAAGGATACAATCCTAAGCGAAGTGTTCCACCTAAATCTTCAACATCCTTTTGTTCTGGTAATAGGTCAATGATTGGATAGTTTGTGCTTGGAGCAATTTCAGCAGAGTGCGCTCCGTCTAAACCTAATACGTTGCGAGCAAACTCTACAGATGCAAGTTGCATACCTAAGCAAATACCTAAGAATGGAACTTTTTGCTCACGAGCATATTGAGTAGCTACAATCTTACCTTCGATACCGCGGTCACCAAATCCACCTGGTACTAAGATACCGTCAACATTACCTAATAGTTCACTTACGTTTTCTTGCGTAACGTGCTCTGAGTTAACCCATTGAATGTTTACATCTGCATCAAATGCATAACCAGCATGGCGCATTGCTTCAACAACTGAGATGTAAGCATCTTGAAGCTCTACATATTTACCAACAAGAGCAATTTTCGTTGTTTTAGATAAGCCTTTTACTTTAGCTACAAGCTCTTTCCACTCCGTCATATCGGCTTCTTTACAATCTAATTTTAAGTGATCGCACGTGATTTGATCTAAGTGCTGGTCTTGTAGCGATAGTGGAATTTCGTATAATGTCTCCGCATCTGCACATTCAATAACTGCTTTTTTATCGATATCACAGAATAGAGCTAGCTTTTCTTTCATATCTTCAGAAATTGGCATTTCTGTACGTACAACAATAACGTTTGGTTGAATTCCTAAACTACGAAGTTCTTTAACGCTATGCTGTGTTGGCTTTGTTTTCATCTCGCCTGCAGCCTTTAAGTATGGCACTAATGTACAATGAATGTACATTACATTATCGCGACCGATATCGCTTTTAATTTGACGAATAGCTTCTAAGAATGGCAGAGATTCGATATCTCCTACCGTTCCTCCGATTTCCGTAATAACAACGTCTGCGTTTGTCTCTTTACCTGCACGGAATACTTTTTCTTTAATTTCATTTGTAATATGAGGGATTACCTGAACTGTTCCACCTAAGTAGTCACCGCGACGCTCTTTTTTCAATACAGTTGAGTAAACTTTCCCTGTTGTTACGTTACTATAGCGATTTAAGTTAATATCGATAAAACGCTCATAGTGCCCTAAATCTAAATCTGTTTCTGCACCATCATCCGTAACGAATACTTCACCATGTTGGTATGGGCTCATTGTTCCTGGGTCTACGTTAATGTATGGATCGAACTTTTGAATAGTTACGTTTAATCCACGATTTTTTAATAGTCTACCTAGAGAAGCAGCAGTGATCCCTTTCCCCAAAGAAGATACAACGCCACCTGTTACGAAAATATATTTTGTCATTTGGTCTTCCCCCTCTAAATTTGTTAAAGTGTACAATACTAAAAGTTTTTACATAAACAATCACAATTCATTCATCATCATGCATGAAATTATTAAAAGCATTATTGGGAATGCTTATTGAAGAAGAATAAGAATTCAACTGTTCAGTACGAAAAAGCAAAAACTCGACAGCAAGATGAGCCTGTATGGTTTCTAGCTCCAAGGTGCCAAGTTTTAAAAAAAAAATTGCTCCCAATGCCATAACAGGATTGGGAGCAATGTTCTATATAATATGTTTAAACTTCTTAAATACTCGTTTAAAGAGCCCAAAAAAGATTCTACATATTTCAATGACAAAAGTCAAGAACCATTATGATAGATTATTTTTCATCCTCATACTCAAGGTCTTCTTCGGCTTCTTCATCTGCTTCTTCTTCATCTAGATCTTCATCTAAATCGTCAAAGTCTTCTTCCTCTTCTTCAATAACATCTTCTTCATCTAAATCTTCAAAATCACCGTCATCTTCTTCAGCTAATTCATCAAGATCATCGAAATCTAGATCTTCTTCTTCTAAATCATCAAAATCATCCAGCTCGTCTACAACAGCTTTTTTCGCTTTCTTCTTCTTCGGCTTAGCTGCTGGCACAATATCTTCTTCTGCCTGATCAAAAGGATACCAACCCCTTAACCCCCAATAGTTTTCACCAACCGTTAGGAATCGACCATCGATATTAATATCTGTATAGAACTGCGCAATTCTTGACTTTAATTCTGTATCTGACATCTCTGTTGCTTTTACGATTTCATCAATAATTTCTTGAAATGAAATAGCTTGACGGTCTGTTTTCTCACTTAACAGCGCATACGCAATTTCGATCATTGACATCTCTTTTAATTCTTCTTTTGAGTACTTTTCTAAACTCAAAGGTGACACGCCCTTTCTATGTATATCTAAAATCTATTAAATCAATTCATCATAAGTTCAAATGATGGACACGAATAAATACATACCATTCATTATAAACAAATTCAATACATTTATGCTAGCCTCGATTCTAAAAATCTCTTGGAAATTGCAAAATGAAACAGAAACTACTAGCGCCATATGGCTAATAGTTTCTGTTTCTAAACCGATTTACATATTTCGACGATACTGTCCACCACATTTATAAAGCGCCTGTGTAATTTCACCCAAACTTGCAAACTGGACGGTATTCATGAGCTCTGCGAAAATGTTTTCTCCGTTGTTGGCAGCTTTTTTTAACCTTTCAAGCGCTGGCTTTACATTGTCAGCATGTTTTTCTTGAAACGCTTTTAACTGCTCAATTTGATAGTTCTTTTCTTCCCAAGATGCACGAGCAAGCTGCATATCATTAACATTTGTATCACCTTGCTCATTGGGGTTACGGTACGTATTTACTCCAACGATTGGCAAAGAACCATTATGCTTTCTCATTTCATATTCCATTGACTCATCTTGAATTTTGCCACGCTGATATTGTAGCTCCATAGCACCTAACACTCCACCTCGTGTGTTGATACGTTCAAACTCTTGTAAAACCGCTTCCTCTACTAAATCTGTTAACTCTTCTACAATAAAAGAGCCTTGAAGCGGGTTTTCATTCTTTGTCAATCCATTTTCTTTCGTAATAATTAATTGAATAGCCATCGCACGGCGCACCGACTCTTCCGTAGGTGTTGTAATAGCTTCATCATACGCGTTCGTGTGCAGGGAATTACAATTATCGTGAAGAGCCATTAATGCCTGTAATGTTGTACGAATGTCGTTAAACTGAATCTCTTGAGCATGAAGTGAGCGACCAGACGTTTGTACATGGTACTTTAACTTTTGACTCCGTTCGTTTGCTCCATATTTATCACGCATAACAATAGCCCAAATACGACGAGCTACGCGACCAATTACCGTATATTCTGGATCAAGTCCATTGCTGAAAAAGAAGGAAAGATTCGGTGCAAAATCATTAATATTCATGCCGCGACTTAAGTAGTACTCGACATACGTAAATCCGTTAGCAAGCGTAAACGCAAGTTGAGAAATTGGATTAGCTCCTGCCTCTGCAATATGATAGCCAGAAATAGATACAGAATAGTAGTTACGCACATGATGCTTCGTAAAATACTCTTGGATATCCCCCATCATCTTCAACGCAAACTCTGTAGAGAAAATGCATGTATTCTGCCCTTGATCTTCTTTTAAAATATCTGCTTGGACAGTTCCTCTAACTGTACTCAACGCCTTGCTTTTCACCGTTTCATATTCTTCTAGACTCAGCTGGCGCTTTAGTTCTGTCTCCCTTTTATTCACTTGCTGAGCAATCGCTACGTTCATGAACATCGCTAATATAATAGGAGCCGGCCCGTTAATGGTCATGGAAACAGATGTAGAAGGTGCACATAAATCAAAGCCTTCATACAACTTTTTCATATCATCTAATGTACATACGCTAACGCCACTTTCACCAATTTTACCGAAAATATCAGGCCGTTCCGCTGGATTTTCACCGTATAGCGTCACCGAATCAAAAGCCGTGCTTAAACGCTTCGCATCATCATCTTTGGACAAATAATGAAAACGACGGTTCGTTCTTTCTGGTGTGCCTTCTCCGGCAAATTGTCGTTTCGGGTCTTCACCTTTTCGCTTAAATGGAAAAACTCCTGCTGTAAATGGAAATTCACCTGGAACGTTCTCTCGATATAACCAATGTAAGATATCTCCATCATCTCGAAATGTAGGCAACGCTACCTTTGGAATTTTTAACCCTGACAATGTCTCAATTTGTAAATCTGTTTTGATTTCTTTTCCTCGCACATATGTCCTTAAGACGGGCTGACGATAATCATTCTTTAAGTCTGCCCACCTTTCTAACTTCTCTTTTGATTCTTTGGATAGCTGATTTTCATAGTTTTGCAAGAGCCCCTTCAGTTCATGCTGACTGTCTTTATGTTTGACCTTATTGATAACGTCTTTTACTTGCTGAGTTTTATGCGCAAAATCCCCTTGCTGTTTTGCATAGTTATGGTAATCTCGCACTGTATTTACAATCTCCTGTAAATACTGCTGTTTATCTGGAGGAATAATGGTATGTGACTGTTTTTCATCTGTAGATAGGGTTGGCTTAAGCTGAATATTGAACTGTTGATTAATCGTACGAATCAACTCATTATATAAATGATTTGTTCCTGGGTCGTTAAATTGACTTGCAATTGTGCCATAAACAGGCATATCATCTAGTGAGTCTTCAAAACGTTCATGGTTGCGCTGGTATTGCTTTTGAACTTGGCGCTTCGCATCCTCAGACCCTTTTTTCTCAAATTTATTAATAACAACAAAATCGGCATAATCAAGCATCTCAATCTTTTCAAGCTGCGATGGGGCACCAAACTCACTCGTCATGACGTACATGGATACGTTGGCCAGATTTTTAATTTCCGCATCCGCTTGCCCAATACCACTCGTTTCGACAATAACCATGTCGAAACCAGCTGCCGTTACAATATCAACTGCATCTTTAATAGCTGCTGATAGCTCATGTTTAGAAGAACGTGTTGCCAAGCTTCTCATATAAACTCGATTGGATGAAACGCTGTTCATTCGAATTCGATCTCCTAACAGCGCTCCTCCTGTTTTTTGCTTGGTTGGATCAATTGATAATACGGCAATATGAAGGGATTCATTTTCTTCTAAAAAGCGACGAATTAATTCGTCCGTTAAAGAACTTTTACCAGCTCCTCCTGTTCCTGTTATACCTAGAACAGGAATATTGGACGCCTGTTTTAAATCTCTTTTAATAGCTTCTAGGGTTGCCGCTTGTTCTTGCATAGCCCCATTTAAAAGCGCGTTCTCAACCACTGTAATATACTGAGCAATGGCTTGATGGTTGATTTTTTCCAACCGATCGACCGAAGGTATTTCAGGCAAAACTATCTTCTGGCACTCATCTACCATATATTGAATCATGCCTTGCAGCCCCATTAAGCGCCCATCCTCTGGAGAGAAAATTTTAGCAATTCCGTAATGGTGAAGCTCTTCTCTTTCGCTTGGAATGATAACCCCACCACCTCCTCCATAAATACGAATGTGGGAAGCGCCTTTCTCTTTTAGCAAATCATACATATATTTAAAGTACTCGACGTGACCTCCTTGGTATGACGAAACAGCAATTCCCTGAACATCCTCCTGTATGGCCGCGTTCACAATCTCTTCAACAGATCGGTTATGGCCTAAGTGAATGACTTCCACTCCTAACGATTGCAAAATACGCCTCATGATATTAATGGACGCATCATGGCCATCGAATAAGCTAGCCGCCGTTACAAAACGTACTCTTTTCTTTTGCTCCATTATAATAATGCCTCCCCATTAAACAGATTGGACTGAAAAATCTTTTAGCAAAAACTTCAGCTGTATGTTTGTGTATTCTTCCAGCGTATAGTGTTGCTGCAGCCACCAACGTCTAAATGCCCACATCTGCCCCTGGACAAAAATATGATGGGATAGCAGCTTTATCTCTTTGTCATCTAGAAGGAATTGCTCGCTTTGGATGCAACCACGAATTAATGTCTCAAACATGCCCACCATCTCAAGCTCTTTCTTTAATACATAAGGAAGAGCATCCTTTGATAATGATTTTGCTTCTTGGTACATAACAAGGACTTCATCTTGAAGTTCGTTAATAACCTTAAAATAATGCGTAATTGCCTTTTCTAAGCATTGAACCGTATAGCCTTCAAGGTGCATCTCTTCTTCTAAGCGCTCTCTTACCTCTTCATAAATGCTGTCGCAAACTAAATAAAGAACATCTTCTTTTGACTGGATGTATTCATAAAGCGTACCGATACTAAAACCTGATGATTTTGCGATTTCTCTCGTGGTCGTTCGATGAAAACCTTTTTCTTTAAAAAGACTAACTGCGCCTTTCACCATCTGCGTCCGTCTTTCTTCAATTAACCGCTCATCCTTAATAGAGGTAAGCACTTCCCTTTTGCTCATTAACATCCACCTTCTCCGCTCTTTATTTTGAAAGGTAACGAGAAATAACTAAACGCTGAATCTCTTGAGTCCCTTCATAAATTTGGGTAATCTTCGCATCACGCATATATCGCTCAACTGGATAATCCTTTGTATATCCGTATCCACCAAATACTTGAACAGCTTCTGTCGTGACTTTCATAGCAGTATCACCTGCATAGAGTTTCGACATGGCTGATTCTTTTCCGTAAGGTAGCCCCTCTCCTTCTAGCCAAGCTGCTTGATACGTCAATAAGCGTGATGCCTCAATACTGGTTGCCATATCAGCTAACTTAAACGCAATTCCCTGCTGTGCAATAATTGGTTTACCAAACTGGTGACGCTCTTTTGCGTACGCAACTGCTGCGTCTAGAGCTCCTTGAGCAATCCCTACCGCTTGAGCAGCAATACCGTTTCGACCACCATCCAACGTCATCATGGCAATTTTAAAGCCGTCTCCTTCCTTACCCAGTAGGTTCTCTTTTGGCACTCGGCAGTTCTCAAAAATAATTTCCGTTGTGGGCGATGAACGAATGCCTAGCTTCTTTTCTTTCTTTCCAACAGAGAATCCTTCCATATCCTTCTCCACAATGAATGCGCTCGTTCCTTTTTGTTTTTCTTCTGGATTTGTGCGGGCAAATACGACATAAATATCCGCTTCTCCACCGTTTGTAATAAAGATTTTCGAGCCGTTTAATACATAGAAATCGCCTTCTTTTACAGCGGTCGTTTTCATGCCTCCCGCATCAGATCCTGCACTCGACTCAGTAAGTCCGTAAGCACCTATTTTTTCTCCTTGCGCCATGGGCTTTAAGTACTTATGCTTTTGCTCTTCGCTCCCGAACTTAAAGATTGGCCACCCAGCAAGAGATGTATGGGCTGACAATGTCACCCCTGTTGATGCACATACGCGTGATAGCTCCTCAACAGCTATGCAATACGCTAAATAGTCACTTCCAATTCCCCCATACTCTTCAGGCCACGGAATGCCAGTTAATCCCAACTCACTCATCTTTCGAAAAATCTCTCGGTCAAAACGCTCTTCTTCATCTCGCTCTTCAGCTGTAGGTCCTACCTCATTCTTAGCAAAATCTCGAACCATTTTACGAATCATTTCATGCTCTTCTGATAGTTTAAAATACATGTTAAACTCCCCCAGTTTATAAAGATTTACTGATTACGATACGCTGAATTTCACTTGTTCCCTCATAAATTTCACATACCTTTGCATCTCGGAATAAACGTTCTACAACATTTCCTTGTATCACTGCTCCAACTCCAATAAGTTGAATGGCTTCCGTCGTAAGATTCATTGCAGCTTGCGAAGCAAAAAGCTTTGCCATTGAAGCTTGTTTTGTACACTTCATGCCTTGCTGATATAAATAAGCTGCGCGATAAACGAGTAGCCGAGCTGCTTCCACTTGAGTTTCCATATCAGCAAGCTTTCCTTGTTGAAGAATACTCTCCTTTTCTTCCGTGAATACTATATTTTTGTTCGCTTCATAAAGGGCTCCTTCTGCAATTCCCAGGGACTGCGCTGCAATGCCAATTCTCCCTGCATCTAAGTTGGCCATCGCAATCTTAAAGCCCTCTCCCTCATTCCCAAGGCGATTAGAAACTGGTACTTTCATATTTTCAAAGTGCAACTGCACAGTACGAGATCCATGCAAGCCCATCTTCTTTTCATCTTTTCCAACGTGAAACCCAACCATATTTTTCTCTACAATAAAAGCCGTGATTCCTTTGGAACCTAAGCTGCTGTTAGTTTTTGCAAACATAATGTACGTATCTGCTTCTCCGCCGTTTGTAATAAAAACTTTGGAACCGTTTACAATATAGTGGTTTCCTTGTTTCTCAGCATTTGTTTTTAGACTAGATGCATCAGATCCTGCATTTGGTTCGGTTAAAGCAAAAGCGCCTAAATATATTCCTCGGGATAATTTCGTGACATACTTCTGCTTTTGTTCATCCGTTCCAAAACGAAGGATTGGATTAGTACCAACGGACGTATGAACGGATAAAATAACGCCTAAAGCAGGGCTTACTTTGGATATTTCATGAATTGCCATGGTATATGAAATAAAATCGAGCTCTTGACCACCGTAAACCTTTGGAATGGGAATCCCAAGTAGGCCTGCATCTCCCATTACTTTTAAGGTCTCTTTTGGAAACTCTCCGTTTTCCATTTTTGGAACCACTTTTATCACTTCATCCGCAACAAATTTACGAATGAGGTGTTGAAAGCTGAGCTGTTTATCCGTAAAAGCAAGCATCTCACCACTCCTTACTTGTCATATGTAAAAAAGCCACGGCCTACTTTCTTTCCTAGCCAACCTGCTTTTACATATTTTCTTAGCAACGGACACGGTCGATATTTATCGTCTCCAAATCCTTTGTGAAGTGTTTCCATAATAAATAGACAGGTATCTAAGCCAATAAAATCAGCTAGCGTCAGCGGTCCCATTGGATGGCGCATGCCAAGCTTCATCACTGCATCAATATCTTCTTTCCTTGCAACACCTTCATATAACGTATAAATGGCTTCATTAACCATCGGCATCAAAATTCGGTTTGATACAAATCCAGGAAAATCTTCTACTTCTACGGGAACTTTATTTAAGCGCTCAGACGTTTCGTGAATCACTTTATACACTTCATCGCTTGTAGCTAACCCTCGAATAATTTCAACTAACTTCATCACAGGTACTGGGTTCATAAAATGCATTCCAATGACTTGTTGAGGTCGGCTCGTTGCGGCTGCAATTTCTGTAATAGGCAGTGAAGATGTATTGGTAGCCAAGATTGTATGAGGTGGCATAAGTTGATCTAGCTCTTTGAAGAGTGATTGCTTAACCTCCATTTTCTCCACGACGGCTTCCACTACTAAATCCACTTGCGCTGCATTAGAAAGAGACGAAATTGGATAAAGCCTATTCATAACTTCATCCTTTTCAACTTTTGTCATAGCTGCTTTTTCTACTTGACGATTTAATTGCTTATCGATAAATGCGATTCCTTTTTTGATCTGTTCTTCTGACATATCGTAAAGTGAAACGTGGTAATTTGACGTCATAAAAACTTGAGCAATTCCTAGTCCCATTTGTCCTGCTCCGATTACAAGTACGTTCTTAATATCCATGACCTTCTCCCCTTTTTAATGTACTTCTACCATCACAGCGTCCCCTTGGCCACCGCCACTACAAATTGCCGCAATTCCTAAGCCACCCCCACGGCGCTTTAGTTCGTGAATAAGAGTAACTAGAATCCTCGCTCCGCTTGCTCCAATTGGATGGCCAAGTGCGATAGCTCCTCCGTTTACGTTCACTTTATCAGCGGGTAAGTTCGCTACCTGCATACTCATAAGCGCTACGGCTGCAAAAGCCTCATTAATCTCAAATAAATCAATATCTTGAACGGTTTTATTGCAACGCTTTAACAACTTCTCTATTACTAACCCTGGCGTAATAGGGAAGTTTTGTGGCTCAACAGCTAATGATGTATGACCTACAATTGTTGCCATTTGTTGATAACCATTTTTCTTTGCTTCTTCTTCGTCCATTACAAGTAGAGCTGCTGCGCCATCATTTACACCAGGTGCGTTTCCCGCAGTAATTGTTCCGTCATGATTGAATACTGGTCGCAGTGTGCTAAGTCTCTCATATGAAGTATCATGACGAGGCCCTTCATCTTGCTTAACTACTTCTGTTCCTTTACGCATCTTTACATCAATGGCCACAAGCTCATCCTGCCACTTCCCCTCTTTCTCAGCTTGAACGGCCAGCTGATGACTACGCAATGCCCATTCATCTTGCTTTTCCCGGGAAATATTCAGTTCACTTGCCAATCGATTTCCGTAAGTCCCCATATGAACTCCTGTAAAGCTACATGTTAAGCCATCATGAATCATCAAATCTTTCGCTTGGCCATCTCCCATTCGAAAGCCCCATCTTGCTTTTGGTAACAGATATGGTGCATTGCTCATAGACTCCATTCCTCCGGCCACAACCGCTGAAGCTTCTCCTAAACGAATATACTGATCTGCTAACATCACGCTTCTCATTCCTGATGCACATACTTTGTTAATCGTTTCTGTTTGCACACTCCAAGGTAAACCAGCATGATGCAACGCTTGACGAGATGGCAATTGTCCTTGCCCCCCTTGAAGCACACAGCCCATAATAACCGAATCAATGTTTTCCGCTTCTACACCAGCATGCTGAACCGCGGATTTTATAGCGTGGCCACCGAGCTCTGAGGCAGTTAGTGAGCTTAAAGCTCCTCCTAATTTACCAAAAGGCGTACGCACAGCACTGACAATGACAGATCTCCTCATCTATAACTCCCCCTTTTCCTATTGAACGTTTGCTCAACTTGATGACAAACAAAATCTCTATCTCTTACAAGGTTGTAGCCCCCGTTCTTTTAGTAGCATTTGGGGGCTTTAAACCTTCATCCTTCTGTAGTAAACTCCCTTATCATACAGGTTGTTTTGCTTCGTTTATGCCAAAAATTGATTTTTCTAAGAGCTCTGCTACATCATATGTTCCTACTTTTTCTTCAACTTCTTTCGCTTTTGTACCATCGCTAATCATCGTTAAACAGTACGGACAGCCAGAGCTAATAATGCCTGGGTTTACTTCCAAGGCTTGTTCTGTACGCGCGACGTTGATTCGTTGACCAGAGGTCTCTTCTGCCCACATGAGCCCTCCTCCTGCACCACAACACATTCCACTTTCACGATTTCGAGCCATCTCAACCATTTTCACTCCTGGAATTGCTTTTAAAATTTCACGCGGCGGGTCATATACTTCGTTATATCTGCCTAAATAGCAGGAATCATGAAACGTAACGGTTTCTTCAATTGGAAAGTTGGGCTTTAACTTTCCTTCTTTCACAAGCTGTGCTAAAAGCTCCGTATGATGATACACTTCTGCTTCTAACCCAAAGTCTGGATATTCATTTTTGAAAATGTTATATGCATGAGGATCAATCGTGACAATCTTTTTCACTTCGTTCTTTTCAAATTCCTCAATGTTCTTAGAAGCTAACTCTTGGAATAAGAACTCGTTTCCTAATCGACGCGGCGTATCTCCAGAGTTTTTCTCTTTGTTTCCTAAGATAGCAAACTTAACTCCTGCTTCATTTAGCAGTTTTGCAAAAGCAAGCGCAATCTTTTGACTTCGATTATCGTAAGCTCCCATCGAACCGACCCAAAATAAATATTCAAATTCTTCTCCACTCTTCTTCATTTCTTTAACCGTCGGTACATGAATATCTTCTCGCATTTCTCTCCAAGTTTCTTTTTCTTTACGATTTAATCCCCATGGATTTCCTTGACGCTCGATGTTCGTCATCGCTCTTTGAGCATCCGGATCCATTTTCCCTTCTGTTAAAACTAAAAAGCGACGAAGATCAATGATTTTATCCACATGTTCGTTCATTACTGGACACTGATCTTCACAATTACGACAGGTCGTACACGCCCAAATCTCTTCCTCTGTAATGACTTCTCCTATTAAAGACGGGTTGTATTCCAAAGTAGCTGCTACTTCGCTGCTGCTTTGGCTTGCTCCCATGACCGCAAGCTGGTTTCCTTTTGTATTGGCAAAAGCATACGTAGGCACCCAAGGCGCTCTGGACGTTACGACAGCACCCTTTTCAGTCAAGTGATCGCGTAGTTTCAAAATTAAATCCATCGGTGAAAGCATTTTCCCTGTCCCAGTCGCTGGACACATGTTTGTACATCGTCCACACTCTACGCATGCATATAAGTCGATGAGTTGGTTTTGTGTAAAATCTTCAATTTTCCCTACACCAAATGTTTCTTGAGACTCGTCTTCAAAATCGATTTTCTCTAACTTCCCTGGCTTAGAAACGCGATTGAAAAACACGTTCGCTGGACCTGCAATTAAATGGGCATGCTTAGACTGCGGTACGTAAACTAAAAATGCTAATAAAACAAGTAAGTGAATCCACCATGCTACATAGAAGATGACAATAGATGCGGTTTCGCCAATTCCATTCAAAAGAAAGGCAACGGATGATGCAATTGGCTCAGTCCACGCTAAGTCATGGTTGTGCCAGATTAGTGACATCCCATTTCCAATTAGTACTGAAAGCATCAAGCTACCGATAAACAAAAGAACCAAACCTGATTTAAACCCTCTTTTTAATCGAACAAGCTTTTCAACATAACGGCGGTGAAAAGCCCATATAACCGCAACTAAAATCAAGACAGTTATAATTTCTTGAAAGAATGTAAAGCCTGGATATAGCGGACCTAATGGCAGATGCGCTCCAGGAACTAACCCCTTTAAAATAAAATCAATCGCACCGAACTGAACTAGAATAAATCCGTAGAAAAAAAGAACGTGGATGATTCCACTTTTCTTATCTTTTAATAATTTTTTTTGGCCAAAAACATTTACCCATACTTTGTTCAGTCTTTCTTTTAGTTTTTGATCAAACTCCACTTTCTTACCTAATTGGATGTACATTAACCTCGTTCGAATTAAGTAAATAAACAACGACCCTGCGTAAGCGGTTACAATTAGAAATAAAATTAAATTGGCCCCCAATAAAGCTGACACATAATTCCCTCCTTCTCCCTGATGAAAATTTAGAAAATAATGAACTTTTCTTCATTTTATATAATGAATGAACATTCAGTCAACATATTTTCTTTCTTTTTTGTTCATATTCTATTTAAACGAGGTGAAACTAAGAACAGAAATAAGATGATTATCGTGAATTATTCGGTTGATGGAGGGTGGGAAAGGAAATGTTGGCTACTGTAATTATTTTAATCGTTATTTTGATTGTCGCATGGTTTGCCATTGATTTAGGTGTTGGCAAAAAGGAACTCATGCAAAAAGAGCGTACATTTCCAATGCGTCAAGCATCTCTCAAACTTTTCACTGATGGAACGAAGTTTTACAATGACTTGTTTAAATCAATCGAACAAGCAAAACATTCCATTCACATTTCTTTTTATATTGTCAAAAACGATGAGGTTAGCAAAAAATTTGTGGATCTTCTCTGCGAAAAGGCAAATCAGCAAGTTGACGTTCGGCTACTCGTTGACCGCATCGGTAGCATAAAGCTCAATCGGAAGATGAGAAAACACCTTCTGGCTTGCGGAGTGAAGTTTTCATTTAGTCGTCGGCTAAAATTCCCTTATTTATTTTATACAATAAACGCAAGGAATCATCGAAAAATGACTATTATCGACCAGTCCATCGGCTACATTGGAGGGTTTAATATTGGCCAAGAATATTTAGGCTTAGATCCCACATTAGGAACGTGGAAAGATTATCACTTAAAAGTAACGGGAGAAGCAGTAAATGATTTGCAAACGCAGTTTTTAAGAGATTGGAGCTCATCTATGAACGATGAAGAGCAGCACGAAGAGGTAATTGACAGACAAATAAAAGACCCCTCTATGCAAATCGTGCAATTCCGCTCAACGGAAGGTGTTTCCTTAGAAGATCATTTCTTGCACATCATCAATGAAGCAAAAAATGAACTTTGTATTGGAACTCCTTATTTTATCCCAACAGAATCTTTAATGGCGGCTATTTTAAAAGCGCGTAAACGAGGCGTAACGGTGTATATCCTTATCCCAATGAGAGCAGATCACCCACTCGTTCGCGATGCAGCCTTCTCTTATCTTCCTGCTTTAGTCGAAGCGGGGTGCCAGATTCATCAATTTTATTATGGTTTCTATCACGGAAAAGTTATGATTGCTGATGAGCGAATTTGTGATGTGGGAACTGCTAACTTTGATAAAAGAAGCTTGTTTTTAAACGGAGAAATCAATTGCTTTATCTTTGACCCTGTTTTTATTAAGCATGTAAAAGAAACGTTCCACACCTTTTTACACGACTGTCCTCTTCTTTCTTTATCTGATATAAAAAAGCGGACTTGGTTTGATAAATTTAAACAAGGGGTAGCTACGTTTATATCCCCACTTTTATAGCTATGAAAAGGAGTTAACAGACATGAATGTCAGATTTGGCTATGTTTCCCACGCTTTGTCCTTGTGGGACTGCTCACCTGCAAAAACGTTAACGTTTGCACGCTGGAGTAAACTCTCAAAAGAGGAACGCATAGAGAAGTTATATGAAGTTACGCAACAGAACTTGTACCATACAAAACGAGCTTTACATTATAACATTGCACATGAAATCATGCTTTACCGTCTTTCTTCTTCCCTTGTTCCTTTAGCTACTCATCCTGAAGTCGCATGGGATTTTGTAACACCTTTTCAACAAGAATGGAAAGAACTTGGTCACTTAGTAAAGTCTCATCATCTACGGATAAGCTTTCATCCTAACCAGTTCACTTTGTTTACGAGTGATAAGCCGCAGATTACTGACAATGCTGTTTTAGATATGAACTATCACTATCAAATGCTAGAAGCAATGGATGTGGTAGATGGATCGTTAATTAACATTCATGTTGGTGGAGCCTACGGAGATAAGGTTAAGGCCTTGGAGCGTTTTCAACAAAACTTAAAGAAGCTTCCAATGCATATTAAAAAGCAGATGACGCTTGAAAACGATGATAAAACCTACACAACAGAAGAAACGTTAGAAGTTTGTGAAAAAGAGCAAATTCCGCTTGTATTTGACTTTCACCACCATCAAGCAAACTTGGGAACACAGCCTCTTGAAGATTTACTACCACGGATTTTTGAAACCTAGAAGCATGTAAATATCAGACCTAAGGTACATATCTCTTCACCAAAGTCCGAAAAAGCATTTCGCAGTCATGCTGATTACGTATCTTCTGAGTTTGTGAAGCCTTTTTTCCAACTAGCCAAAGAGCTGAATCAAAATTTTGATGTGATGATTGAAGCGAAACTAAAAGACCAAGCACTATTAAAGCTTGTAGAGGACTTATCCAAAATTCGCGGTGTAAAAAGAATTGGTGGAGCTACGCTAAAGATATAAAAAAACCCCCTTTGAAAGGGGATCTTTTATTACATTTTTTCAGGAGCCGAAACACCAATTAATTTCAATGCATTTTGTAGAGTAACCTGCACTGCTTTGATAAGCTCTAAGCGTGCTTTACTTGTTTCGATATTATCTGTGTCAATAACTTTCTCTGCGTTGTAGAAGCTGTGGAACGTTGATGCTAAGTCAAAGATATAGTTTGTAATACGGTGAGGAATGCGTTTTGTTGCCGCTTCAGAAACAGCTTGTGGAAACTCACCAATTTTCTTTAGTAGGTCCATTTCTTTCTCAGACTGAATTAGCGTATACTCTACGTTTCCTTTTGTTAATGCTTCAATTTCAGCACCTTGCTTTAAGATACTGCAAATACGAGCATGTGCATATTGTGCATAATATACAGGATTTTCGTTGGATTGAGAAACTGCTAAGTCTAAGTCGAAGTCTAAGTGCGTGTCTCCACTTCTCATTGCAAAGAAGTAGCGAGTTGCGTCTAAGCCAACCTCTTCTACAAGGTCTCGCATCGTTACAGCTTTACCTGTACGCTTACTCATCTTCATCTTTTCACCGTTTTGATACAGCTGAACCATTTGAATAATTTCAACTTCTAGCGTATCTTTTCCATAACCAAGGGCTTGGATTGCAGCTTTCATACGCGGAATGTAACCGTGGTGGTCAGCACCCCAAATGTTGATTAACTTGTCAAAGCCACGCTGAATTTTGTCTTGGTGATAAGCGATATCCGGCATTAAGTAAGTAAATGAACCATCGTTTTTAATTAATACTCGGTCTTTATCATCACCAAATGTTGTTGAACGGAACCATGTTGCTCCTTCTTCTTCATAAACGTGACCTTGTTGCTTTAACGTATCAAGCGCAACTTGAATTTTATCGTTTTTATATAGAGATGTCTCAGAGTACCATACATCGAATTTTACACGAAATTGCTCTAAATCACGCTTCAATTTTTCCAACTCATAATCTAATCCGTACTGGCGGAAAAACTCAAAGCGCTCTTTTTCATCAGCTTTTGCATACTGATCTCCATACTTTTCAGCTAACTCTTTACCAATGTTGATAATATCTTCACCATGGTAGCCATCGGCAGGCATTTCTTTGTCCATACCTAAAGCCTGCATATAACGCGCTTCCACTGAGTACGCTAAGTTGTTAATTTGGTTACCAGCATCATTGATATAATATTCACGAGATACATCATAACCTGCCTTAGCAAGAACATTACATAAAGAATCTCCTACAGCTGCGCCGCGAGCATGCCCTAAATGCAAATCTCCTGTTGGGTTTGCTGATACAAACTCAACCTGAACTTTTTCACCGTTTCCAACGTTTGATTCACCATAAGCTTCTCCTGCTTTTAAGATGGTTGGAATTAATTCTGTTAAATATGAGTTGTTCATGTAAAAGTTAATAAATCCAGGGCCCGCAATTTCAATTTTTTCAATTGAAGCTTTTGATTTATCAAACTGTGCTACTAGCTCTTCTGCAATAGCGCGAGGTGCTTTTTTTGCAATTCGTGCAAGCTGCATCGCCATATTTGTAGAATAATCACCGTGGGCTTTATCTTTTGGTACTTCTAACACGACTTCTGGTAGCTGATCTTTTGTTGCTAACTCAGCTTTTACAACTGCATCTTGAATCTCAGCTTTTAACTTACTTTGCACTTGTTCAACAATGTTCATGTTCTTCCTCCTTGAATGTTATCGTTACAGCGTACTTCCCTACCGATTGACCTTGCAATGTCAAATCGTACGTAAAAAAGAGATGACCTCTTTTTTGGAGCTTTTTATATTCAATGTTATGAGCATATGTCATCATATCCATACGGCCATAAGGACTCATATACGTTCCTTCAAGCTTAACTTTTTTACGAAAAGACTGCTTCATTTTTACGGCACCGGTACGGTTAATCGTTACTTCATCCTCTTTAATCTTCAGTAACGTTTTAATATCCCCTACCTCTTCTTGATGCTCCGTATACGTTAAATAAACGACTTCGTCTTTTTTATAATACGTTCCTTGAGCCTCAACCGCCGTTGTTTCCTTCATGTGTCCGTCTCGAATGTCCGTCACAATCTTAATTGCGATTGGCTTTTTAATCGTTGAAGCGTTATTCATCTCAAGACACTTCCTTAATTTTTACGAATACTTTATAACTTAAATAGTATAAACATTCCGAGACAAGAATTCAATAATACTTCAAGTTTTCGCTCATCTTGTAAAAAAGAGTAGGCCACATTTCTATCAATGCAACCTACTCTTCTATATATTTGTTTAGCGCTTTTGAACCCAACCTAAAATCATTTCACGAATAAGCTTACTAGCTGTATTGGCCGTTTGCTCAGAGGAATCATAGATTGGAGCAACTTCTACTAAGTCTGCACCCACAACGCGGATATCTGATTTAGCAATCTCATGAATAGATGCTAATAGCTCTTTTGATGCTATGCCCCCCGCATCTACTGTACCTGTACCTGGGGCATGGGCTGGATCTAACACATCGATATCAATCGTTACATAAACTGGACGGCCCGCTAGCTTAGGTAAGATTTCTTTTAAAGGTTCTAATACTTCAAATTTAGAAATATGCATGCCGTTCTCTTTCGCCCATACAAATTCTTCTTTCATACCTGAACGAATACCAAATGAATAAACGTTGCTTGGCCCAATGTGCTCGGCAATTTTACGAATTGGTGTGGAGTGAGACAAAGGTTCACCTTCATACTCTTCACGTAAATCCGTATGCGCATCCATATGAATGATAGCAAGATCCGGATATTTCTTATACATCGCTTTCATAACTGGCCATGAAACCAAGTGCTCGCCACCCATTCCAAGCGGAAACTTATCGGCTGCTAATAGCTCATCGATATAGCCCTCAATCATGTCGATGCTTCGCTGTGCATTTCCAAAAGGAAGTGGAATATCACCAGCATCAAAATATTTTACTTCTTCAAGCTCACGATCTAAATATGCGCTATATTCTTCTAACCCAATTGATACTTCGCGAATACGAGTTGGACCAAAGCGAGACCCCGGTCGGTAGCTTACTGTCCAATCCATTGGCATACCGTATAGTACGGCTTCGCTTTCTTCAAAGCTAGGGTGACTTTTTATAAATACATTACCTGAATATGCTTCATCAAAACGCATGAGAATGCCTCCTTGTCATAAAAACAAGACGCCAAGCCTTTTGACTGACATCTTGTCTATGGTTTGTACTTTATCCGAGCTTAACTGGCAGTAAGGCTTCCGCTTCCAAGCTCAGGGAAAATCGCTGGAAGATAAGCAGAGGGCTACACTGTCCTTAAAAGCCCGATTAGTTGCACTAACAATGAGCGGGAGATGAAGCCTCCCACCAATTGAAGCTTCACCTTATTTTACTAAATCTGCTACAAACTTCGGTAAAGCAAATGCTGCTTTATGAAGCTCTTTCGTGTAATACTTTGTTTCGATATCAATAAAGCGATCTTCACTAACCTCTAGCGGATCATGCTTCTTAGAACCGATTGTGAACGTCCACAGACCACTTGGATACGTTGGAATGTTTGCTATATAAAGACGAGTAATCGGGAAAATTTCTTTTACATCACGCTGTACGTTTGTAATTAACTCTGGAGTAAACCAAGGGTTGTCCGTTTGAGCTACAAAAATTCCGTCTTCTTTTAACGCTTTTGAAATCCCAGCGTAGAAGCCTTTTGTAAATAAATTCACCGCTGGACCTACTGGCTCAGTTGAATCAACCATAATAACATCATATTCATTTTCGCTTTCTGCGATATGCATAAAGCCGTCGCCGACCTTTACCTCAACGCGCTCATTCTCCAATTCACCAGCAATCTCCGGTAAATACTTCTTAGAGTATTCAATAACTTTTCCATCAATTTCAACTAGCGTCGCTTTCTTTACGCTAGGATGCTTTAATACTTCACGGATTACGCCACCATCTCCGCCGCCTACTACTAAGACATTTTCAGGATTGGGATGTGTAAATAATGGCACGTGTGCCACCATTTCATGATAAACAAACTCATCTTTTTGAGTTGTCATTACCATTCCATCAAGAACTAGCATGTTACCAAACTCTTCTGTTTCAATCATGTCTAGCTTTTGAAACTCAGTTTGTTCTGTATGTAAAGTGCGCTTAATTTTCGCCGTAATTCCGAAATTCTTCGTTTGTTTCTCAGTAAACCATAATTCCATTTAAACTCTTCCCTTCTATTTTGAGAATTTAGCCTATGCATAGATTACCCTAACATAATTTATACAAACATGAAAAAAAGTATAGATGAATTTAAGTGAAAAGCAAAGGTTTTTTTTAGACTTCTAGGTTTAAAAGAGCTTTTTCTTTTTCATACTAAACTATATATTCCTTTAAATTGCTATAACCTCATTTCAAAAATCCTATATTTACCTAAACTACCTATATAAACCTACACATTAAAAGGCTTAAATAAATGGATCTAGCTCGTAAAAAAATCTTTTGATAATAAAAAGACTGTATCAATCTGGGTACCCTTTAAAACGTAACTTTTTTAGGAAACGAAGGAGTTAACTCATGAGGTGATGACAATGGAAACTGTATTAATTGAACACTTTAAGAAAGCTAGACGTCTTTTTCGCATTCTACTTGTTCTTGCACTTTTATGTACTGTATGTATTGGGATTGCTTATATCAGTATATTTTTATATGCCAAAATCGCTGGTCCACCTACGCTAACTGTCCCGCAAACCGCTATTTTCTATTCCAGCAATGGCAAAGTATTAGACGAATTACACAACGGTCAAAAACGCTATTGGGTCCCTCTAGAAAGCGTATCTGACAATATTAAAGAAGCTACATTAGCAGTTGAAGACAAGCGGTTTTATGATCATAACGGCTTTGATATTAAACGTATTGGCGGGGCAATTGTTGCCGATATTAAAGCAATGAGTAAGGTACAAGGTGCTAGCACAATTACGCAACAGTACGCACGAAATCTTTTTTTAGAACACGATAAAACATGGACAAGAAAATTCCAAGAAGCGCTTTATACCATTCGCCTGGAATTTAATTACGACAAGGATAAAATTTTTGAAGGTTATTTAAATACCATTTACTATGGACACGGCGCCTATGGAGTCGAGGCTGCTTCAAAAACGTATTTTAATAAAAAAGCAAAGGACTTAACGCTAAGTGAAGCTAGTATGCTAGCTGGGATTCCGAAAGGGCCTACTTACTATTCTCCTCTGCTTCATGAAGAAAATGCAAAAGAGCGTCAGCGCATCATCTTAAACTTACTTGTTGACCAAGGAAAAATTTCACAAAAAGAAGCGGATAAAGCATTTGTAACACCTTTGTTCTATGCAAAAAAAGCACAAGATGAAGCAAACGCAAAGAAACAAGATGCGTCTTACTTCATGAGTGCAGCTTTATCTCAGTTAACGAATGAATTGGGAATTACAGAAGCAATGATTCATTCAAATGGCTTACGCATTTACACAACGCTTGATATTGACGTGCAAAAGAAAGCAGAAGAAGCAATGAATACCGTTATGAATAAAGATTCTGATATTCAAACAGCATTTGTCGCAATGGATCCAAAAACAGGTGCAGTTAAAGCGCTCATTGGCGGTAGAGATTATAAGAAAAGCCCATTCAACAGAGCAACTCAAGCTGTGCGCCAGCCGGGCTCTACGATGAAGCCATTCTTATATTATGCTGCTTTAGCAGACGGCTTTACGGAATCTACCGCGATGCAAAGTGAAGAGACAACCTTCACGTTAGATGATGGGGTTTCAACATATAAACCCAGTAACTATAACAGCTACTATGCAAACAATCCCATTACACTAGCACAGGCTATTGCGCTGTCAGATAACATCTATGCTGTTAAAACACATTTATTTATCGGGGAGCACCGATTGGTCGAAACAGCTAAGTCATTAGGAGTTTCAACTCCACTGAAGCAGGTACCGTCCCTTGCTCTTGGAACATCTCCTGTTCGCGTGATTGATATGGTCAATGCATATGGCATTTTTGCAAACGGTGGAAAAGAAATTTCACCAACATTCATTAAGCGCATTGAAACAGCTGATGGAGACATGGTGTATGAAGCACCTCAAGAAAAGAAACAAATTGTTGACAAGCGATTAGCATTTCTAACAACGCATTTGATGACAGGCATGTTCCAAAAAGAATTAAACGGCTATACAACAGTAACTGGAAAGCCAATTCTAAAATACTTGTCAAGAGATTATGCTGGTAAATCTGGTACTACGCCGACGGATAGCTGGATGATTGGCTACACCCCTCAGCTTGTATCAGGTGTTTGGGTAGGCTATGACCAAGGCAAACAGATTGAGCGTGTTGAAGAAAAAGCTTATGCAAAAAAAATGTGGGCATTGTTTATGGAAGATGCGCTTGAAGGAAAGAAGAAACAAGCATTCAAAGCACCAAAAGGGTTAGTCAGCGTAAATATTAACCCCGAAACGGGGGATATCGCAACAAAGTCCTGTTCGAAAAAATATAAAGCATACTATTTAACAGGTACCCAACCGACTACGTATTGTCGCGATAAAGGCGTTTCTGAAGAGAAAAACCAGGCGCCACAGAAGCAGAAAGAACAAGATGGATTCTTTCATCGCCTCCGCGATTGGTTTTAAAAAGGAGAGGCCCTCAGTCTAAGCTGAGGGCCTCTCCTTTTTATGATAAAGCTTCTTTTAGTTCATCACTAGAACGTTCCCATATTTCCTTATCATGAGCAGATAGAAAATCTTTTAAGATTGCTTTTGACTTATTATCCATTTCGTCTACCATAATGCGACGCTTCATAGATTTATCCATCTTATTTACATGCTCTGGAAGCGACTTATAACCGCGGCGAATTTCACGATCTACGGTCATTTCACATGCCGTTACGCCAGCATAATAAGGGCCTGCTGGATTGCGGTCAATGGTTACCCAGACAAGCCAATAGAGCTTGCCGTTAGGAACTTCGTCTTTGTTCGATAAAAACTTAATTCCCTTTTCAACCACGCTTCGAGCATGCATCGCACCGATATCAACAAAAGCTTCTTCGTCTGATGGGCATACAAAAACAGGTGAAATATTTTCTAAGCTTAGCGCACCAACTCCAAAGCCTCCATGTCCATCTGTTGAATCATTCTTAATAATATTAAATCCAATATTCTTCTTTTTTTTCGGTTGATCCATTGTTAAAACGCTCCTTACTTAAGTTAATAAAGGTCCCAGAAGTTGTTGAAATAGCTCAACAAAAAATGGGATTCCAATGTCATATATAGGGGCAATGATATAGCGATCGAGCGGTGTAATAATCAACACTAAAAATAACAAGATTCCCCACGACTCATACTGCGTCATTTTTGCTCGCACTGTGTTTGGAACAAGATCTTCTACGATACGGTAGCCATCGAGCGGCGGAAATGGCAGCAAATTAAATAAAAATAAAACAATATTAATGGTGATAAACATATTAAAAAACTTATATAGTGGATCTATATAACCAGCAAACTGCAAAATCAAAAACCAACCAAGAACCCCTAAAAATGCAAGGAATAAGTTACTAAGCGGCCCTGCAATTGAAACCAATACGCCGGCTAGACGGGGATTCTTAAAGAAAAAGCGATTAACTGGTACGGGCTTAGCCCATCCAAATCCCACTACCAGTAGGAGAATTGTTCCTAGTGGATCTAAATGTGAAAGAGGCGATAGTGTCAAACGCCCTTGTTTCTTTGCCGTCTCGTCTCCAAACTTGTATGCAACAAAAGCATGAGCAAATTCATGTAGCGTAAATGCGATAATTAGCGTAATAGCAACGTACGGAATATATTCAAGCGGAAAAGCTAAAAATTGATTCACTCGCTCTCTCCTTTATAATCATTCTGAATTACAATAATACATCGAGTATACTATAATTTAATTATTTCATCATTAGATGAGGGTGTATTTTTCAATGTAAAAGGACTACACTGAAGAAGACACTGAAGAAAAGGAGTGAAATTAGTATGCCATATGTAACAGTAAAAATGCTTGAAGGTCGCACTGAAGATCAAAAAAGAGCCCTTGTTGAAAAAGTAACGGCTGCTGTATCTGAAACAACAGGTGCCCCTTCTGAAAAGATTGCGGTTTTTATTGAAGAAATGTCAAAAAACCACTATGCAGTAAACGGTAAACGATTAAGCGACCAATAAACTACATATCGTTTATTCATTGAACAAAGCCCTCTGAACGGATGCAGAGGGCTTTGCTTTGTATTAGTGAACACGGTCAAACATCACTGCTTTTAAATTTTCAATATATGCATATGCTTGTTCAATATCTTCTTCTGTATAGTTCTGTTTACTCTTTAACGTAAACACTTTTTCACTCACTTCTTCTTTCGATAACCCATCAAAGTATAAAATCGTTGAGACAAGCTCTAAAAATTTTGAAGACTGGTTGTTCATATCCGTCATGACTTCCTCTAGGTGGGGTAACTCTAGCTCATAATGGCTTAAGAATTCATTTCCAGCCTGAGTTAGCGCGTATCGGTACTGCATGTAGCCACCCTTATTTTCTTTCAATTCCTGCAAGAAGCCTAGATTACACAATTCTTCTACTCGAAGGGTAAGCTCTTCTGAATATGGACCAAAAAAATGGAAATTATAGCGTTCATAAAAAGGAAACTCTAGCTTTTTTCCAATAAAAATCATTTTTTGGAGCTTTTTTCTCCCTACAATTTCTCCTGCTGCTGAGAACACTTTAATAATCTTCGCGTGATCATTTAACACAGCCCTTTCAACTCCTATACTATTTAACTCTAATTACTTTTTAATAGCTGTAAAATTTGTTCTTTCACTTTTCTTTTTGACGATAGCTGGTCAATTAAATCTTGTGGAAAATAAAGTTTGTGATCCGTTCGTTTTTTCCCCGAAATCGATTCAACAATTTCAGACTGTCGCGATAGCTCCCTTACTTCATCATTTGGCATCAACAAATGGATTGGCAAGCGTTCTTCTTCTTCACCTGGACGATAAAAGTCGTACGGTAAGTCACTGGATGAATCAACAACTAAATAATAATCAGGGTCAATTCCAGCTTTTTTAAATAATGTTGTTAGCTCCATCCACATCTTCATTTGAAGGTTTGGATTGAACTCAATGTATTTAAATAGGTTACGGTTCATAAATCTGCGACATAAATCCGCTAAAATATTATCTTCTTCATCTTGCCAAGCCTGAAAATAAAACATGACAACAGACTCGTCCAGCCTTAAGTACTCTTCGAGCGATATTTCATCTTTAAAAATAGAGTAAAAATGAACAGGTGGCTGGCGAAACTCATAGGATTTTTGATGAAGTTCTTTCGCACGATGTAGAATTTTAGTTAAGATAACTTCTGCACTACGAGTTACAGGGTGAAAATAAATCTGCCAATACATTTGGTAGCGACTCATGATGTAATCCTCAACTGCATGCATACCGCTATGCTTAATGACAGCTTGATCTTCTTGTGGACGCATTACGCGCAGGATACGCTCCATATCGAAGTGTCCATAGCTTACCCCCGTATAATAGGCATCACGCTGTAAATAATCCATTCGATCGGCGTCGATTTGGCTTGAAATCAAGCTTACAACCAGCTTATTTTTATACGTTTTTGCAATAACTTCTGCTACTTTTTTCGGAAAATCTGCTCCAGCTTTTTTCAATACACGGTTTACTTCTGTATTCCCCAAAATAATCGCTTGAGTAAACTCTTCATGATCAAGGTGAAATACTTTTTCAAAAGAATGAGAGAATGGACCATGCCCTAAATCGTGTAGAAGCGCTGCGCATAAACAAAGAAGTCGTTCATCATCGTCCCATTCTGGACGATTTCGAAACACATCATCAATGATTCGGCGAACAATCTCATATACTCCTAGAGAGTGATTAAAACGACTATGTTCGGCACCGTGAAACGTTAAATAGGTTGTTCCAAGCTGGCGAATTCGACGTAAACGCTGAAATTCAGATGTACCGATCAGCTCCCAAATCAATCGGTCTCGTACGTGGATGTAGCGATGTACAGGGTCTTTAAATACTTTTTCTTCACTAAGTTTTTCATTTAGATATGCCATTTACATACCTCTCTATCTTGACGTTGTTAGTATGTCTTCTTCGACAAGGTGTTTAAAAATTCCTAGTCAGAATAAAAAATCACCTTTTGCTTAGAACAAAGGTGATTTTATTTTATTTGTTTAGTTTTTTCTCAATTTTTTCAATTAGCTCGTCCTCTGTTGGTGCAGCTACAGGGCGATTATTTACAAATGCAAATGATTTTTTACGTCCTGGACCACAGTACGATTGACAGCCCACTTTCACATCTGCACATGCATCTATTTTTTGAAGTCGAGGTAACAACGTCTTCACATTTGTTGCCTGACAATCATCACAAATTCTAAATTCATTTGCCATGCTGACACAATCCTTTCAAAAGTGCTTACACATATCTTTTTTTGCCTAAAGGGTATTTTACCGCTATTTGCATAGGAGTGCAAGTTTCGAAAAATGCCAAAATCTATCATACTTCTAGAAAAAATAGTATAACTATACGCTAATCTGTACATACTGAATACTACAAAACATGGTAGCTACCAATCATATAAAAATGAGGAGTGAAATACGTGAAAGATAGACAAGATGCGTGGACAGAAGAAAATGATTTACTTTTAGCAGAAACAGTTTTAAGACATGTAAGAGAAGGAAGCACTCAGTTAAACGCGTTTGAAGAAGTTGGAGATGAACTAAATCGTACGTCTGCGGCTTGCGGATTTCGCTGGAATGCCGTGGTAAGACATCAGTATGAAAAAGCGCTCCAGCTCGCGAAAAAACAGCGTAAGCAACGCATGCGTGCCCTCGGACAAGAACAAGGTAAGAAAAAGCTTTTATATACACCACCTACACCAAGTATAGAAAACGTTACAGAGGAAGTGTACGAAGCAATACCAGTCTCTTCCCCTACTATAACAACTTCTAACGACGATTTATCGATTGACGTAGTCATCCGCTATTTAGAAACATTTAGAGGCCAAACTGGAAACATGCAAGCAATTCAACATGAGAATTCTCGTTTACGTAAGGAAAATGATGACCTACATCGTAAAATCCAAGAGCTTGAAAAACAAGTAACTCAACTTGAAGCAAATGCTACTACTATTCAAGAAGACTATGAAACATTGATGCAAATCATGAACCGTGCTCGCAAACTGGTGTTATTTGATGAAGAGGATCGCTCAGCGACTTCATTTAAAATGGATCGCAACGGGAATTTAGAAAAATTAGCTGAATAATACCAATCCAAAGGCGGCATTCTTATGCCACCTTTTTTCATGGGTTATAACCTAAGGCATACCAAACCCTAACGTTTAAATGTGCTATAATATGTTCGTTTACTTCATAAAGGAGTTATGGAACATGTCTATATATAAACCAAATCTTTTACTACAGCCAAAATGGCGCATCATTGATCAATCAAGCTTAGGTCCGGGCTTTGATGCAAAGCAATCTTTCGCGATAGATGATACGCTTTGCACAAGTGTTGGAAGAAACGCGTCTCCAGCTACGGTTCGCTCTTGGGTGCATCACGATACGATTGTTCTTGGTATCCAAGACACAAAGCTACCGCATTTAGCCGAGGGCATTCACTATTTGCAAGAACAAGGCTATAAACCAATTGTTCGTAACTCTGGAGGGCTAGCCGTCGTACTTGATGAAGGCGTACTGAACATTTCACTTATCTTTCCGGATGCAGAAAAAGGCATTGATATCGACCGCGGATATGATGCGATGTTTGATTTAATTAAAGCGATGTTTGCTTCTCACACAACTGATATTGAAGCAAAAGAAATTGTCGGTTCGTACTGTCCTGGAAGCTACGACTTGAGCATCGATGGTCAAAAATTTGCAGGTATCTCACAGCGTCGTGTACGAGGTGGAGTAGCTGTACAGATTTATCTCTGCGTATCAGGTGATGGAGCAAAAAGAGCCAGTGTTATTAAAGAATTTTACAAAAGAGGCCTACAAGAAGCTGAGACAAAGTTTACATACCCAACGATTGTTCCAGAGACAATGGCTTCTCTTTCACAGCTGTTAAACGTTGAATTAACCGTAAGCGATCTAATGATGCTAACGCTCCAAACATTACAATCCACCGGAGCTTCGTTAGAAATGATTCCCCTACAAGCAGCGGAACTTGAATTGTTTGATACACAGCTACAGCGAATGTATGACCGAAATGAAAAAGCACTAGGTTCTGTTCTAAACACATAAAAAAACGCCGTTTAACGGCGTTTTTTTATGCTTTTACAGTGCTTGAGCAGCTGTAATTAAAGCTAATTTGTATACATCCTCTTCGTTACAACCACGTGAAAGGTCGTTAACCGGCTTGTTTAAACCTTGAAGAATAGGACCAACCGCTTCAAAATTACCTAAGCGTTGAGCGATTTTGTATCCAATATTACCAGCTTCAAGACTTGGGAATACAAATACGTTTGCATCACCTTTTATATCTGAACCCGGTGCTTTCTTTTCAGCAACAGATGGTACAAATGCTGCATCAAACTGGAATTCACCGTCTAAAGTTAGGCTTGGCGCCATCTCTTTTGCAATTTTAACAGCTTCCGCTACTTTTTCAGTTTCCGGTGATTTAGCTGATCCTTTTGTTGAGAAGCTAAGCATTGCAACACGTGGATCTACATCAAACATGTTAGCTGTGCGTGCACTTTCAATTGCAATTTCAGCTAAGTCTTGGCTGTTTGGCGAAATGTTAATTGCACAGTCAGCAAATACGTACTTCTCGTCACCACGAACCATGATGAATACTCCTGATGTTTTTGTTACGCCTTCTCTTGTTTTAATAATTTGTAGCGCTGGACGCACTGTATCAGCTGTTGAATGTGCAGCTCCGCTTACAAGGCCATCTGCTTTACCCATATGAACAAGCATTGTGCCGAAGTAATTTTCGTCTAATAAAATTTTACGCGCCGCTTCTTCAGTCGCTTTTCCTTTACGACGTTCTACAAATGAAGCTACCATTTCATCAAATCCATCGTAGTTATGAGGATCAAAGATTTGCACTCCATCTAAAATTAAGTTCAAGCTTTTTGCTTTAGCTTGTACTTCTTCTTCGTTTCCAACAACGATTGGCGTTACGACTTTATCTGCAGCCAAACGAGCTACCGCTCCAAGAACACGCTCATCTAAACCTTCTGGGAATACGATTGATACATTGCTTGCAGATACCTTTTCTTTTAAACCAGTAAATAAATTGCTCAAACTAAGTCCTCCTCAATATGTTAAAAAACAGTTTCCACGTAATAGGATACTCCACTTCGAAAAAAAATCAAAGGCATGTCCTTTAACAATTTGATAACCATAAAAAGTCTTTAAATTCCTAAAATTCAATTAAATATACTTTCAACTTCCCTTTTATCATAGCGTAAATTGTGCTTTTTTAATCACAATTCATGAGCTTTTCAATCCAATCATTCGGATAAACTATGATATAGTAAAACTAGAAGTCATTATACTGTAATTTAGGAGTGAAAGAATATGGCAGAAGCAGCTCAAACACTAGATGGATGGTATGCTCTTCATGATTTTCGAACAATTAATTGGACAGCATGGAAACAGTTATCAAATGAAGAACGCGAAACAGCTATCCATGAATTTTTAGCTTTAACAGAAAAATGGACAAGTACGGAAAATGCAGCTGAAGGAAGTCATGCACTATATAGTATTGTCGGTCAAAAAGCAGATTTTATGATCATGCTTGTACGTCCAACAATGGAAGAATTAAATGAAATTGAAAATGAATTTAATAAAACAAAGCTAGCAGAATTTACCGTGCCAGCTTACTCGTATGTATCCGTTGTTGAGCTAAGTAACTACTTACCAGCAGGTGAAGATCCATATGAAAATCCACATATCCGTGCACGCTTATACCCGACTCTTCCAAAATCGAAGTATGTTTGCTTCTATCCAATGGATAAGCGCCGTCAAGGTAACGACAACTGGTACATGTTACCGATGGAAGAGCGTCGTAGCTTAATGCGTAGTCACGGCATGATTGGTCGTCAATATGCAGGTAAAGTAAAACAAATCATTACGGGCTCTGTTGGCTTTGATGACTACGAATGGGGCGTTACGCTATTCGCTGATGACGTATTACAATTTAAAAAACTCGTATATGAAATGAGATTTGATGAGGTAAGTGCACGCTACGGAGAATTTGGTAGCTTCTTTGTTGGTAACTTACTTGAAATTGATCGATTCAGTCATTTCCTTTCAGTCTAAACCTTTTTGCTTCCCCTCTCATTAGGGGAAGCATTTTTTGTGCTTTTTTATGGTCATATTCTCTTCTTTTATTCATATACATACAATAGCGTCACAGGTAAGTGAGGTGAGGAAATGACGGTTGTCGCGCACACCGAAGAAGATGTTAAGCTTCTAGCCAGACTTCTTCGAGCTGAAGCTGAAGGTGAAGGAAAACAAGGAATGCTCCTTGTAGGTAATGTGGGTGTTAACCGAGCAAGAGCCTCTTGTTTAGACTTTAAAAATATTCGAACTATTAGACAGATGGTCTTCCAAAGCCCTGGAGGCTTTGAAGCCACGCAGAAAGGATATTTTTATCAGCGTGCACGGCAAGCAGAAATTGATTTAGCTCGCCGTGCATTAAGAGGAGAAAGATTTTCACCAGCCAGCTACGAATTCTCTATGTTTTTTTAAACCAGGCGGCAGCTGTCCCGCTACATGGTATAACCAACCAAATACCGGAAGATTCAAGTCTCATTGCTTTTTTGCACCAACTCGAGCAGATTGTCCGAGCGTTTACTAAATACATGTAGAATTAAAGGAGGGTACTATGAAAAAGCCAAAAGGTAATCAAAATCAGACCCAGCCTTATATGCAAAACCCATATATGAGCTATAACTATCCTTACTATACGCCTTATCAACAGCCACAAGGAGTTGGTGGAGGTCAGCAACAAAGTCCATCGGGACAAATGCCTCCTCAAATTCCTTCCGGAGGATCAGGGGCGCCTCAAGCCCCTGGTCAGCTACCACTAGAAGAGTCATATATTGAAAACATTTTGCGTCTAAACCGCGGAAAAGTTGCAACGGTTTATATGACATTTGAAAATAATAACCAATGGAACTCTAAAGTCTTTAAAGGTATTATTGAAGCTGCTGGGCGTGACCACTTGATCTTAAGTGATCCACAAACAGGGAAACGCTACTTACTATTAATGGTTTACTTAGATTATATTACGTTCGATGAGGAAATTCAGTATGCCTATCCATTTAACAGTAGCGGACCTCCATTAAGCAACTATTCACCTCGATAATAGATAAAAGGCCCCTAGCTGAACGCTAGGGGCTTTTTTTCACCACTTTAAGGCTGCAATAACAATCAATATCCACGCTGTGATGAAAGCCACTCCACCCAGAGGCGTTATGGCACCTAGTACCTTAATTCCGGATATACTTAAAACATATAAGCTACCTGAAAATAATATAATACCAGCCATCATAAGCCAACCTGACGTTGACAACAATGATGACTGAGGAGCTTTTGCAAGTAAAAGAGCGACTACGAATAAACCAATAGCATGAAACATATGATACTGGACGCCTGTTTTCCATACCTCTAAATATTTCTCCGATATCTTACCTTCTAAACCGTGAGCGCCGAATGCACCTAACGCAACAGCTAAAGCTGCATTAATAGCACCTAAAATAACAAAGATTTTCATGTCTCTACCCCTTTTTTAAAAATCAAATAAGCTATCCCCGTTAGCATCGTCTGAAGCAAGCTTTTTCCCTTCAAAATTTTGCGTAGATGATTGAATAATTTGTTGTTGCATCGAAGGCTGAGCTTGAATTTGTGAAGGCATAACAACGCTTGATGGAGCCGTTGGTTGTACTGAAGAAGAATTTCCATCCGTTAATGCCAGTTCACATAATGTTTTAATTGCAATTAATTGATCTCTCACACGAGCAGAATGATGCGCTTCTTGTTTCGCTTTTGCTAGCTCTGCGCTCATTTTATCTAATAGCTGTTCTAACTTTATTTCCATTATTTCACCTCTTTTACTTTGCCCATTGCGAATCTAATCTGTTTATAGTTTATCAAAAATTCACAGGCTGAGCGATGATTCAATTGTAGTTCGATAAATGTTCACGATTTGATGTTATCAATTTGCCAATCAATTGGCGTACACTCATGCTTTTGTAAAAAATCATTCGTTAAGCGAAAATGATTATTGCCAAAAAATCCACGGTTAGCAGAGAATGGACTTGGATGAGGACTCTCTAAAATTAAATGGTGATTTCCCGTAATTAAGCTTTTCTTGGCTTGCGCATGCTTACCCCAAAGTAAGAACACCACGGGTTCCTCTTTTTGTGCAACCAGTTCAATAATGCGATCTGTGAAAATCTCCCACCCTTTTCCTTTATGGGAATTCGGTTCGCTGCGTCGAACCGTTAATACCGTGTTTAAAAGCAACACTCCCTGCTTAGCCCATTTAATCAAATATCCATTATTGGGAATTTCACAACCAAGCTCTTGATGTAATTCTTTATAAATATTGACAAGTGAAGGCGGCGTTTTCACTCCGGGCTGAACTGAAAAGCTTAAACCGTGAGCTTGACCAGGTCCGTGATAAGGGTCTTGACCCAATAATAAAACCTTAACATCCTTGTAAGGGGTATAATGTAGAGCGTTAAAAATATCATAACGTTCAGGATATACAGTTTCACTATTATATTCATTTACAAGGAATTGACGAAGTTGGATATAATATTCCTTTTCGAATTCTGCCTTTAATAACTCATTCCAATCATTTTTTAAAATAGACATCCCGTTCGTTCCCTTCATATTTAATCATTGTGTAACCATTCACTCTTTTGTTATTGTACCTAAACTCTACACTTTCAGTGAAGAGCACATTATAATCACCATATCTCTCCAGTTGAAGTCATGTTCAAGTCGCTTTTGTATACACTATAAGGAGTGCATCTTTTCATATAAGGAGGGGTTTATATGATAATTGCTAGTCCCCGCCAAGTAGATGTCACATATGGATTAGGAATTACACCTACCGAACCGATGATTCCTCGAAAATATACCATTTTCCCATCTCATCAATCGTCAATACCATCCATTTACGTCGGTTTAGAATTTGCCTACGATCATATCAGCAAAAGTCGTAATGAATGCTTGGCGTCTTTTTTATTTAATAAAGGCTTCTATTCACTTTCACTTTATTTTTATATTGACCATACTATTTCAGAAGATGCAGCACTAGAGCGTTATATTCACCTCTTAGAAATTTTGCCTGTCTATTTAAATACCCTATATCATTCTGAAAAATTATTCTTTCAAAAGCACCCTTTGCTAGAACATTGTCCAATTTTTTTATATACGGACTCTTCGCATTCTTTTTTAGATGGTAAAAAATCATTAGGTGCATTATATCAATACAGATAGCGCTTTCAAAATTTAGCTACCGCCATTCAATTGGCGTAGCTTTTTTCATTTACCAAACAAAATACTTTTAAACTCATTCAAAACATGGAATAATAACTACAAATCATATAGATTTGCTTTACCATTTATAAATCGTTACAATTTTATATTAGATATATTAGCGTACACTAAACGTAATTTTGACAAAGAGAGGGTCTAGAAGCAATGACAAATGAACAACCAAAATCAATTATTGTAATTTTTGGAGCTACAGGTGATTTAGCAAAACGCAAACTATTTCCATCTATTTTCCGCTTATACAGAGAAAATAAACTATCCGAAGATTTTGCAGTTGTTGGAGTAGCCAGAAGACCATGGACAAACGAAGAGTTGCGTGAAAATGTTAAAAAGTCTGTGGGTAATCTGCAAACAGAAGACACTGATATTGATAAGTTTGCTTCACACTTCTACTACCAGCCATTTGACGTTACAAACGTAGAATCTTATCAAGAGTTAAAAACATTAACAGAAGAGCTTGATACACAATATAACGTTCCTGGAAATCGCATTTTCTATTTAGCAATGGCCCCAGAATTCTTTGGAACAATTGCGTCTAATTTAAAAAATGAAGGCTTAACAGCTACTGAAGGCTGGAGCCGTCTAGTAATTGAAAAGCCATTTGGTCACGATTATCAATCTGCTAAAGAGCTTAACGAACAAATTCGTCACGCTTTCTCTGAAGATCAAATTTATCGTATTGACCACTACCTTGGAAAAGAAATGGTTCAAAACATCGAAGTCATTCGCTTTGCAAATGCTTTATTTGAGCCACTTTGGAACAACCAATATATTTCAAATATCCAAATTACATCAAGTGAAACGCTTGGTGTAGAAGATCGTGGACGCTATTACGAATCTTCAGGTGCACTACGTGACATGGTTCAAAACCATATCTTACAAATGGTTGCTTTATTAGCTATGGAGCCACCAATTAAACTAACACCAGAAGAAATTCGTAGCGAAAAGGTAAAAGTATTACGCGCACTTCGTTCAATGTCAATAGATGAGGTAGATCAATACTTTGTACGCGGCCAATATGGAAAAGGTATCGTGGAAGAAAACGAAGTAATTGGCTACCGTGAAGAAAATTCTGTAGATGAAGAATCTAATACTGCAACATTCGTTTCAGGTAAACTGATGATTGACAACTTTAGATGGGCTGGTGTGCCAATTTATATTCGTACAGGTAAACGCATGAAAGAAAAAGCAACAACGATTGTTGTTCAATTTAAAGATTTACCAATGAACTTATATTTCAATCGTGGTAAAGATATTCACCCTAACCTGCTTGTAATTCATATTCAACCAGAAGAAGGAATTACTCTTCACCTAAATGCGCGTAAAACACCAGGAGCAACGGCTTCTACACCAATTAACCTTAACTACTGCAACAACTGCGGAGATAAGATGAATACGCCAGAAGCTTATGAACGCCTAATTTACGATTGCATGCTTGGGGATGCAACAAACTTTACACATTGGGATGAAGTTGCTCTATCATGGAAGTTTGTTGATACTATTTCAGAAGCTTGGGAACAAAACAAAGCAAAAGACTTCCCGAACTATGAATCAGGTTCAATGGGACCAAAAGCATCAGATGCTCTTCTTGCTGAAGAAGGCTTCCAATGGTGGCCTGTTGGGGAAAGTAACTTCTCAAACGATAAATAATATAAATAAAAACGCAGCGAATATTTCGCTGCGTTTTTCAGATTGACGAGAAACCTGTAAGGTTCTCGTCAATCTGAGGCTCTTTTCATTTTTTATAGTGAAACAAGTAAACATTTCACAAACAAATCGTCGTTTTCCATAAAAATCGCCCATTACCTGACCTGTTTTGGTCAGGTAATGGGCGATTTTTTTCATGTTTTGACAAGCTGCCGTCAGATACGCCTGCATCTGGACAGACTTCAGCCCTCGATACCGGGCATATCGATACCCATTTAGCTCTTTTGCGTCGGCAAAGCTACGCTCAATCGTCGTGCAACGCATACGATAAAGTTGTTTACCTGCTTTTGTGCGCTTATTTAGACGCGCTTGTTCTTTGAATCTCTCCCAAATGTGACGGGTCACCACGCGTTGTTTTTGGGAAGCGGAAAAACAACCGTCTCTCATTGGACAAACGGCACAATCACTTGGATTTGATTTGTATGTACGATCTCCTGTGCGACTGGTAGTCGCATACGATAAAATGCACCCCATTGGACAAGCGAATACATCTTTTTCCTGTACGTAGTGAAACAGACGTTTTGGGACGTCTTTGTTTGACGATCCAAAACGCCGATAGCCCATCACCATAAAAATCCCTTTTTCAGAAAGGCGTTTACAAATATGGCTTGTAAAATACCCGGCATCTAATGCAACAGCTTCAACAGAAAAGCGAAACTTTTTTATTTGTATGTCAAGGCGGTCAAGATAAGGAACAGAGTCAGCCACATTGCCAGCTGTAATACAGGTGTCTGTAATAATATTATGTTTGACATCCACCGTTCG